>CADBNP010000188.1 GCA_902796095.1 uncultured Aeromonadales bacterium
AGCATGAAGGCACAGGAGCTGGGGCTGAAACCTGAAATCAGATTCGGATACGTTGAAATTGCTCCGGGCAAAACATCATATGAACTGAAACAGAATTAGGCAGCCGATAAAATCAGGTTCCTGACAAGAAAAATTCCTGGCCGGCAATACTGAGATACAGCCGTTTATTTCACAAAACGGCGGCTCCGACAGCTGGAACAAAATTAATCCGAAACAAAAAAGGGAGTTTGCCATGGCAAAAATTCTTATTTCCGGACTTCTCAACCTTGAAACCACAGCCAGAACAAGAGGCTTCCCGATTCAGTACTACCCTGTAGACTATACCTTCTTCGGTGTCAGCAGCACTCTTTCAGGAGTAGCTCTTAACATTGCAAAAGCTCTTTCAAAGCTGGGCGACAGTGTGAGTCTGGCATCTCTTACAGGAAATGATCTAACATCCAGATTCTTCCTTGAAGAAATTAAAAATCTCGGAATATCAACGGATCATATACTTCAAAAACTCAGGGAAACGCCTGCCTCGGTGGTACTCTACGACGAATCGGGAAGGCGGCAGATATACTGCGACCTGAAGGATATTCAGGAAACGGATCACGAGTTTACAGAAGAAATGGTTGCAGAGGCAGACGCCGTTGTTGCCTGCAACATTAATTTCAGCAGACCGCTGCTTGATATGGCCAGAGCAGGAAACAAGCTGATAGCTACAGATGTTCATGTTCTGACAAATCCGGACGATGACTACAACCGTGAGTTTATGGAAAAGGCAGATATTCTGTTCCTGAGCGACGAGGGGATAACCTGGAACAAACATGATTTTGTCAGGGCTCTCGGCGAGAGATACCACAACAGAATAATCGTTCTCGGTATGGGAGCTTCCGGTGCTCTGCTCCATATGCCCCATGACAATCTGATGGTGGAACGTCCGGCATGTAAAATCGGCAATGTGATCAACACGGTAGGAGCCGGCGATGCCCTGTTTTCAGCATTCCTTCACTTCTATCTCAAAGGAGCGGATCCTGTCAGCGCCCTTGCTTCAGCTCAGCTCTTTGCCGCCCTGAAAATACGGCATGCCGGCGCTGCGGAAGGTTTTGTAACCGAGGCAGAAATTGAAGAAAAAAAAGCAGAGCAGAAAATCTCGGACAAAGCATGTTCCATAAACGGGGGAGATCAATGATGCGGTTTAATATCTGACTCGTCCCGCTTTTCGGCATTATCATCCAGAAACTCCGAAATTCCGCTATATAATTCCCCTGTAATCCGGAAAAGCATGCAGAACTGTCGGAATACAACATTCGCCTACTTCCGTTCTGAAGTTCTGAGCTCTTTTTTGCTGTCATACATCCGCTGATCCGCACGTTCAAACACGGCGGCGACACAGCTGTCGTTTTCATATTTTGCCATGCCGTAGGCAATTACAATCCCGTCAGTCTGAAGTGCATTCTCGTTATGCCTGCTGATTTCGGCAAGAAGTTCATCTATATTCTCGTAATCCTGCCCGCTGGAAATAACCGCAAACTCATCGCCGCCGACACGGAAAACCGGACTGTGCTTGAAAACGCCGCAGATGAGCCTGCACGCACCGCAAAGACACTGATCACCGGCCTTGCGCCCCCTGGTATCGTTGATTAATTTGAGATTGTTGACATCAAATATGACAACGGCAAAAGGAGGCTGACGGTGCTCGGAAATACACTGATCAAGACGCACCTCCTCGGCAAGATACGCATGCCTGTTCCTGACCCTGGTCAGAGCATCAACACTGGCCTGGTTCCTGGCCAGTGCAAGAGATCTTTTATATTCCTCCTCCTGACGAACCTGGGCATCCACATCAGTCAGACCAAGAACAAGCCGATCTCCCTCCTTCTCCTTCACAATGGCGGCACGAAGCCTGATATGAAGCGGTATGCCATCATACATGATCCGGTATCCTAGAGAAAAAATTCCGTTTCGTTCAATCTCCGTCAGGATATGCTCCTTCGTAAGCATAAGCAGAACTCTGTTCCTGTCATCCGGATGACTGTAAATTCTGGCAGAATCCCTCAGTACCTCAAAAAAATCCGTACCCGACTTTGGCTGGTTAAAGTATTCATACTGGGAGACAGAACTGAACTCCCGGTAACTGCCAGTCTCCGGATCTGCCACGTACACACATATGAAGTTGCCGGTCAGTGCATGAAGGCGGGAGTATATCACATGCTCCTCCTCGATTCTCTTTTCCGCCTTCCGCTGCCTTACCAGCTCATCTACATCCGACACGGCAATGACTATAAAGCGTCTGTCATCCTCCATTCTGGAAATCTTCATCATCACGTAGAATGTTCTTCCGTCCTTGATCCTGCGATAGATCAGCTCTTTTACATTGTTACTGTCCAGATCACCCAGACAATTTTCCCGATCCAGAGTTTTCAGAAAACTTTCCCTGTCATCCTGATGCACTGACGAATTCACCTCATACTTGCAGCGCTCAAAGAAATATTCTCCGCGTCTCACCTCCTCCAGTACTCCGTGCTCATCATCCGTGTGGAACTCAATAAATTCACCGGTTTCAGTGTTGACGTAGTACAGATCCGTGTACCCTCTTGCAAGAGCATGAGCCAGATGTGTATAAATCAGAGCAGTGCTGCTGACTTTTTTGAAGGCAGATTCAAGATGACGTCTGTATTCAGCCTCGTCGCTTGATACGCCGACAATAATCATTTCACTGCCGTTTTCCTCAACCAGGGTGGCTCTCAGACTTGTAGGCACCGTTTTTCCATTCATCTGCATCCGGTAATGGTGAATAAAGGATCCGTTCCTCCGGATTTCCTTCATGACATTATCCTTTGTGAAAAGCTGCTGAAGCTCCGGAAGATCCTCTGAAACAATGGCCTTGGGAGCATTAATCATGGAGTCGGAGAAGAAATCATCTCCCTGTATGGCAAGTCCGAATTTTTCAAACTCTCTGGACGGATTGTACTGAACATAATGTCCGGTTGCAGGATCCACTGTGTATAGAACAAGATAATCAGGCGACAGAGCTGCAATTCTGCCAAGAGAAAGTTTTTCCTGACGCAGTTTCTTCTCCTCTTCAAGCTGCCTCATATATGAATCAATATTGCTGATACCAAGAATAATACGGTTTCCTCCGTGCATTCTTGTTATCTTCATGTTGACATATACCGGCCGGCCTGTATCAATAAGACGGTACGTGGCAGTAAAGACTCCCTGTGCATCCAGATCGTGAATAACCTTCTCTCTGGTAAAAATCCTCAGAAAATGCTCTCTGTCCTCCTCATAAAATCGACTGGTGACGGCAAGTCTTGCGGCTTCAAAGAATTTATCTCCGTGCCGTTCCAGCGATATTTCCTCATCACCCACGCCTGACGTGTATTCTATGAACTTTTCCGTATCAAGATCGACAACATAAATGTTGTAGTAATCAGCAGCCAGGGCACGGGCTATATCAGCATAGGTTGCGTTCTCCCCGGCTTCTGCAACTGAAATGACAACTATGCAAACGGAATAGTTTCCGTTGACAGGATTTGTACCGATCCTGCGGGCAAAACAGTGAACAACCGAACCATCATTCATCTTTTCATCAAACAGTATCCGGTTCGCATAAACACCGCACTGTCTTACGGCAGAAATGAAGGCCGGACCGTGCTGAATTCCAGATTCACAGCAATTCCGGATTTCCTTCAGAATGTCGGCATTGAAAAAACTCTTCATAAAATTCTGATAGGAACTGTTACTTCGCACATATCTGACCCGGCCGTCGCTGATTTCAAGAATTGCCACAGGAAGAACATTAAAAAAGCTGTTGAAGGAGACTCCGGCATCACTGACCGATGAACCGAGATCATAAAGATTTATGCGGCCCATGCCAACATAGTAGGATGATTCCTCAGGATCTTCGTGTTCAATCAGCTTATTGCTGTTATGAAGTTCAATGACAGTTTCAAAAGACATAGGCTTGCTGAAATAGAAGCCCTGGAGCTTTGAGCATCCTATTTCCCTCAGAAAATCAACCTGCTCCCTGGTTTCAACTCCCTCGCAGACAGTATCCATACCGAGAGACGTGGCAACCTTCATCATTTCAGTCAGAAGAATTTTCCCGTTGACGCCCTCTTCAAGCCTCAGCAGAAAACTTCTGTCAAACTTCAGCAGATCAAACCTGATGCACTGAAGAATATCCAGAGATGAATAGCCACTGCCGAAATCATCCATCCATACCTTGAAACCAAGCTTCTGGAATCTTTCCACCTGCTCCTTCATGAAATCCAGATTGCTTCCGATTACACTTTCAGTTATTTCAATTGTTATCAGTTCCCTGCTGATCCCTGCATCATCAACGCGTTTTCTGACCTCTTCCACAATGTCGCAGGTGTCAAAATCGGATCTGGACAGATTAAGAGAATGCGGAACCACATACATGCCGGAGGACTGCTGCACTTTTATTGACTCCAGTATCTGCTCCAGCATATACAAGTCAAGTTTATATATGAGATCGGAATCCTCAAGTGCCGGAATAAAACTGACAGGAGACAGAAAACCCTTTACCGGATCGATCCACCTGGCCAGAGCTTCCACATCGCAGACTCTTTCGTTGACAGCCCTTATGATCGGCTGTAAATAAACCTTGATCCACTTTTCCTCCACGGCCCTGTCGATGTTTTCAATAATGTACTGCTTCAGTACAGCATCGTCGCTAAGCTCCTTGCTGAAGTATTTCACCGCAGTTTCGTATTTTCCGCTGAGAGAGGCACAGGCAAGCTTTGCTCTGTCGCAGGCGACACTGACATGAACATTTTCATTCTGACCAACATATACGCCAACATGAAGCGGAAGATTTTTTCCGCCGTTCATCTTCCTGCATTCGACAAACAGGCGCTGAAGTCTGTCCTCATGACCGTCAGCAGCACCGTGAACCAGAAAATGATCGGCACCGAGACGACAGCAGTGCTCATTTCCGAATATGGATGCAAGCACCTTGGCAAAAGACCTGAGAAGCACATCGCCTTCAGCAAAGCCGTACCTGTTATTAAAGAATTTCATTCCAGAGAAATCCATAAACATGATGACCGGTCTTCCGCCCTGCTTCTGCAGACTTTTCTTGCCAGCATCGCAGCTTTCAAAGAAGTATATCAGATTGGGAAGACCTGTAAGATAGTCATACTCACGGGTCTTCACAATCCTGTTCTCATGGAGCGCAAGGCTTAATGAAGAAGTAAGATCCATCACATGATCGGAAGTTTCATCACAGCAGATCCCCTCATCGGAATACCACACCTGGGCAAGACGCACTCCCGTCTCGGTAATAAAATGCTCGCCGAAGGCATGAATAATTCTGTAGTCAGAACTGCCGGCAACTTTAGTCCTGTATATCGTTTCATATCTGCCGCTTCCCGTTGCAAAGCTGTAGGCAGCATTGGCTATCCGCACTACATCATCAGGATGTGTATCCCTGTACATATCCAGCTCCATGTCAGAATAGGCACGGGATTTGTCATCATAACCGAAAAGCCTGCAGAATCCGTCAGAAATCACAAGGGGAACGACATGCATGTCGATGAACTGGTATACAGCAAAAGGAACAGCAAGATGTTCAAGGATCTCCCGCGTCTTCGGATCATAGTTGTATTTTTCTGAAATATTCATGTGTAATTTCCCCCCATGAGGTGGATAACGCATGCCGGAATGCATTACCTGAACGTTCGGAACAACAAAAAACAACAGGATTATTCTGTCAGATAAATAGCAGATCTACTAATTATGCGGCTCAAAAAAGAGGTCTGCCTCAAAAAAAGCACCTGGCCGGAATCGTCAGTCTGCAGGGAATCGAAATAACCGGATCATAATTCCGAAAGCAAAGTCTTCGGAACAGGGATCACAATACTGCCATCTGCATAAAAGCCGTGAAATTCACGCCCTGCAAAGCATTGCCTGATAATTATGGATCATCGGAAATAAGTTCCTCCAGAGTTTCAAACAGCGTTCCGGGATCGACAGGCTTGCTCAGGTGGGCATTAAGACCGGCCTGCATGCTGCGCTGCACGTCCTCGTCAAAAGCATTTGCCGTCAATGCCACTATAGGAATTACCTTCGCATCTGATCTGTTCATGGCTCTTATCTGCCTTGTTGCCTCAAGTCCGTCCATCTCAGGCATACGCATATCCATAAGAACGGCATCATAATAGCCTTCCTCACTGGCTGAAAACATTTCAACGGCAATTTTTCCGTTTACAGCATGATCTGTTTTCATCTTTCGGGTGCCAAGAAGCATGCACATAATCTCCGCATTCACAGCCACATCCTCCGCCAGAAGTATGTGTCTTCCTTCCAGATCCGCCTTTTTCCGGATCGCTGGATTTCTCTTTTTCTTCAGGATCTCTCTGAATTCATGATGAATATCTCCGGCAAGAAGAGGTTTTGAAACAAAGGAATCTACCCCGGCCTGCTTCGCCTCACAGGCAATGTCATCCCAGTTGTATGCTGTAAGAATAATAACAGAAGTATCATCGCCCACTATCTCACGGACTCTTCTGGTAGCTTCTATACCGTCAAAATCCGGCATTTTCCAGTCCATCAGGATCAGATTGTAATCATGTCTCCTTGCATGACTGAACATAACCTTTTCCACACACTCCGTTCCGCAGGATGCAGCATCGCAATGCATTCCCATCTGAGTCAAGATCAGTTTTGCATGTTCAACTGCAACAGGATCGTCATCCACAATCAGAACACTGATATCATCCGGATTGAATTCAACTGTCTCCTCATCATCAGTCCTGGCCGGCGACTGGCTCATTGTCAGAGTTACCGTAAATGTTGTTCCCTCCCCCTTCCTGCTCTTAACATCAATCTGGCCGTTCATCAGATCAACAATGCACTTTGTTATCGACATACCGAGACCGGTACTGCCATAACGACTGGTGGTGGAGGAATTCTCCTGACTGAAGGTATCAAAAAGATGCGGCAGAAATTCTTCGCTCATGCCGATTCCGTTGTCACTGATAACAAACCTGATCGTTGACTTGCCGTCAAACCTTGCTATCTCCTCAATGGAAAAATTTACACTTCCTCCTTTTGGCGTGAATTTGACAGAATTTCCAAGAATATTAATCATGATCTGCCTTAACTTCATGTCATCGCCGATGTAGTAATCGTCAATCTGACCGATTACTCTGCAGTCATAACTGATCCCCTTGTCATTGCACTGACCGCTGATTATGGTATTAATCTGCTCCAGAGTTCTGGAAAATGAAAAATTCTCATTCTTAATAATCATGCGTCCGGATTCAATACGGGACATATCAAGAATGTCGTTGATGATATTCAGGAGATGATGGGCAGAGGTTCCTATTTTCTCAAGATAGGTACGTATTTCAGGATTAATGTCGGGATGACTGAGTGCTATATTGTCCAGTCCGATTATAGCATTCATCGGAGTGCGGATTTCGTGACTCATGCTGGAGAGAAAGGCCGTTTTTGCCTTGTTGGCTGATTCAGCCGCCGACAGCGCATCATGAAGCGCCCTGCTCTGCTCCATGGATCTGCGCATCTCCGAATCTATCACAGTCAGTCCGAGACCGATGGCATGCAGCGTATTATCCCTGACGTCATCGGCACTTCTGACACCGGCTACCCTGATCATCTCATAATATTCAGTCCCGGTGCGACGGGCCAGATAACGGTATGCAAGGATCTTTTCACTGCTCAGTCCGTTTCTTATATTCGCCGGATTAATGAAACTGATAAACCCCTGCCGGTACTCCGGATCCACAACATTCTCGGCATACCACAAAAATCTCTCCGTATATGAAAAATGTACTCCCTCCGGAGTCTGTACCTTATCTTCAGGATCGGCCCTGAAACAGACCCCGTCGTCATTATCAAGATTCACGTAATATACGGCACGGTAATCTGATGCCATGGCAGTTATCATCTGATCCTGCTGACTGCGAAACTTTTCCTCCTCAAGCAGCTTTTTCTGCAGCAGAATTCGCTCTTCCAGTTCCTGATGCTTGATCCTGCTTTCAACCTCTGCTTTTTCTTTCTCCAGTTCCAGCCGTCCGTTCTTTCTGATCTGCAGTATGATGAATGTGCACATTCCTAAAAGAAGAAACACGATTAAAAACGACTGGATCACGGCTCTGGCTATAATAGTCTCGGAAACGGAATAAACCAGTCCGGCAATTACATTTTTTCTGACCATAAAGGTCATCATCCAGTCTGTGCCCGCCA
Organism: uncultured Aeromonadales bacterium; assembly: GCA_902796095.1. Lineage (GTDB taxonomy): Bacteria > Pseudomonadota > Gammaproteobacteria > Enterobacterales > Succinivibrionaceae > UBA2804. The sequence continues at coordinate 8,221 of CADBNP010000188.1, forward strand.
CTGGCTCATAACTTAATGCCTCATCCTCACCCTTGTAGGTAAATGCCGTAACCCCTTTTACTCCGTTTTTAAAATCATGGGAAAGTTTCTCGTATGAATAGCCGTCCTTGAATTCTGCAGAATCAAGCACCTTCAGCAGATTGTTTTCACCGATCTGACCGTCGAGAACCATGTCGCTCAGAGATATACCGCTTCTGGTATACATATTGGTATAGGTTGAATCTGTCTCGTCATTGCCCATGGAAACACCGGAAAGCATTTCCCTCATGTCAATTTCCATGAAACAGACCCTGAAAACAGTTTCAAGAAAACGTATGTTTATCGGAACGGCAATGACCACCTTCTTGTTGCGACTGTCAAGATTAAGAACAGATATTTCAGGAGAGGCTATAGTCTCATAATCAAAGGAATAATCACCAATATTCCGCTGATACCCGGCGGATGTATAAATAATTCCTTTCTCATCAACGAACGCAAACTTATCCAGTTTGAACAGCTGTCTCATTCTGTACTGATATGCTTCAAGGCGGGACTTGTCTCCGAGATCATTCTCAGTCATCAGTTTGATGGCAACGTTAATAACTCCTATCTGTTCCTTAAGACGACTTTCGACAACCTCCTTTCGTCTTCCAACAAGTTCATCAAGAAACATTACGGATACAGATTTTACAGCCCTGCCCGTATCAGCACGGGTCACCGCACCAATGAACATGGTACTCAGCACAAGAATCAGCATGACAAGCAATGCGGCGGCTGCCATGATGGTAAAAGTCCGGTAGCCTCTTCTTATCATTCCTGATGCCCCTCTAAAATCCATGCCCGGATATCAAAAAAGATCCCGCATGCCGAAACTGTTCTGACGAAGATATGCCCCGACAGAAATCATCTGAAGCACCAGTCCTGGAATCAGCAGCAGGGTATCACTGTGTTCAGAATGCGAAGCACAGTTCCATTCTATCACCGACATGATCTGTATTCCTGCATTCGGCCCACGTCGTTACACTCTGAGTTCTGAATTTTTGATAACTGCATTGCAAAAAACAAAAAAAGATCAGACAGACTGTAATGGAATTTAAAATTCGTAAAGAAAAAAAGCATGGCAACGGAACCTGCGAAAGTATGTTTATGAACTTTTGAACGGCAAACTGCCGTAATTATGCAAAACAGCACAAAAAATCTCCGCCTTCCAATAGTCATTTTTGCCTTCTCAAATTACAATCAGAGGTGCAGACTGCAGTCTGATCGACAGAACTTCATTTCACAAATTTTCGGATTTACCGCATATGACCATAAAAATCACCTATGACTACCGTCGCGATGTTTCAGAGGTCTCCATTCCGGCAAAAAAAGTTAAAAGAGAAGACGGGAAAATAAAATATGTTACCTACAAGCCTGTCGGCCTTATCGGAGCCATCCGAAAGAAGAACTACGGCCGTTCCAACGCCATTTCCAGATATAACCTGGCCAGCAGCATTCAAAATCCGGCATACAGTGAATCTGACAGCAGTAAAAAGGACGGCGAAACGACTGAATCTGAGACCAGACAGAATTTCAAGGATTCGGTTCTGAGAGCTATCATCGACAATGAGCTGGAATACTTTCTCAATCTGGTTCTTAACAAGAAGTACACCTATATGCAGAAGGTATCATCTGAAGAATTCACACCAACGCCGGAAGAGATGAAACTAATCCGCAGCGAGGAGGACAGGCTCAACGCAAGATGGAAGGAAATACTTGAGGATGCCCTCAGTGAGTACAGCATGAAGCTGAAAAAATCCAGGGGAAGCTCCATAGTTCAGCTTATCAATGCCGGACAGAGGAACGCCAAAAAAAGGAGGGATAAATTTCTGGAAAATGACAGTAACGGCGCAGGGTAATCTGCTGCAGAAATCTCCGGGACTCAAAAAAAATATCGGGCATATGACAAAAATCCTCATCGCACAGGCGTTCATACACGCAGACAGTATCGCTCATTCCCGCAGGAAAAAGAAATCAGACACCATGCGGGCCGCGTTTTGCAATAGATGACACGTAGATCCTGGATATCCAGAATGAAGCAAGAGAAATCAGTGCGCAGGTAAATATCGTGTAGGCAAAAGGGAGTGCATTTCCCGTCTCAAAGGAATTCAGAATAAAACCCGCCACCGCCCCGCCGGCAAAGCGAAGTGATCCCATCACAGCCGAGGCCGTTCCTGATTTTTCCCTGTAGAGACCAAGCACGTACGTAGTCGCATTTGCACCGACAATACCTATCACGCATATGAACATAATTACCGGAATGACTATTGAAAAAACGCTTTCAAATCTGCAGTGAGCACTTGCAACCAGCAGGACGGATCCGGTAAAACTGAAAAGAAGGGCACCGAAAAGCACTCTCAGAGGACTCGATCGTCTTACAAGTCTCGTGTTGAGCGAGGTTCCGACGGCAACGCATATTATGTTTGCGGCAAAAAGAATTCCGTAATATGAAGGCGACACACCGTAGATGCTCATGTATACGTATGGCGATCCCGCTATAAAGGCAAACATCCCCGCTCCGTTTGCCATCTGTGCGACTATCACACCGAAAGACTTTGCCGAGCACAGAATTTCAAGATAGTTTCTGAAAACCACACCGGGCTGCATGGTCTGACGGTTTTCCTCTGCAAGAGTCTCCTTCATGAAAAACAGCACGGTCAAAGACAGGCAGAAGGCATAAGCCGAAAGAATTACAAATACCAGACGCCAGCCTAGAGGAGCTATCAGACCGCCCAGAGTAGGAGCCACAAGCGGAGCGATATTGATGGTCAGCATGGTAACACTTACAGCTCTGACAAAATCAATTCCGTCAAA
>CADBNP010000189.1 GCA_902796095.1 uncultured Aeromonadales bacterium
ATTTAATGTCGTTACAGCTAATACAAATTATGATTGTTATTTAAGATGTTAATAAGTTACCAAGATAAACTTCTTCAAATCGGTATTCCCGCTTTTCTGCAGCAGGAGTGTCAATGAATTTCCATTCATGAAACTGTCTTATGATTCAGTTTAAGACAGAAGTTAAACTTTTATCAGAAGCTTAAATCAGAAAAGCCGGACTGTTCAGTCATGAATGAACAGGAAGCCGGCTTCAAAAAATTAGTGCAAAATAACCTTGCTATGAAAAGTAGGAATCATCCACCAGAATAGATCTCTTTCCTGACTGATTCATCGGCTGAGATATGATCCCGGCCTGTTCCAGTTCATAGATCAGTTTTGATGCTCGCGGATAACCTATACCCATACGGGTCTGGAGAACTGAGGTGGAAGCACGTCTGGTTTCAAGAATTACGCGAACTGCATCATTAAACAGTTCGTCTCTGCCTTCTGCAGCTGCTTTTTCCTCCAACTTAGGCTTTTCACTCGGCAGAGCATTTTCATCAGTAATTTCATCATCAAGAATTTTATCCACATACTGCGGCTCACCCTGTGCCTTCCAGAAATCAACAATGCGATCAATTTCAGACGGAGTTACAAAAGCTCCGTGAATACGGGAAAGGGTATTGGCACCTGTAGGATTAAAAAGCATATCACCATTGCCCAGCAGAGATTCAGCACCCTGCTGTTCCAGAATAATGCGGGATTCCATCTGATTGGCTACGGTAAATGAAAGTCTTGACGGAATGTTACTCTTTATCAGACCGGTAAGAACATCGGCTCTTGGAGACTGGGTTGCAATAATCATATGAATGCCTGCGGCACGGGCCTTCTGTGCCAGACGTGCTATGAGTTCCTCAACCTTTTTGCCGATCTGCATCATCATATCAGCCAGCTCGTCAATAACCAGGACTATGTATGGAAGCTTGCCCAGATACGGACGCTTGTCAGAAAGCTGGGCTGTTCTTTCCCACAGAGGATCCAGAATAGGATTGCCACTGTCGATGGCCTTCATAACCTTTTCATTGTAACCGTCAAAATTCTTGACATTAATCTTCGACATCAGTTTGTAGCGTCTCTCCATTTCACCCACACACCAGCGAATGGCACTTGTGGCATCCTTCATGTCAGTGACCACAGGTGTCAGAAGGTGAGGAATGCCTGAATATGATGAAAATTCAAGCATTTTAGGATCTATAAGGATCAGTCTGAGATCATCCGGAGTAGATTTGTAGAGCATGGAAAGGATCATTCCGTTAACACCGACAGATTTACCGGAACCAGTTGTACCTGCCACGAGAAGATGAGGCATTTTAGCCAGATTCATGGCTACAGGCGTTCCGACAACACTGCATCCCAGTCCGCAGGTCAGTTTGTCAGAACGGGAACGAAACTCATCACTGTCCAGGAGTTCTCTGAAATAGACCGTCTGTCTCTTTTTGTTTGGAATTTCTATACCGACGCATGTTGTCCCCGGAATTACATCCACTACACGAACTGAACGAACAGCGAGATCACGGGCAAGATCATTCTTAATTCCTGATATCTTGGAAACCTTGGTACCCGGAGATAGTTTCAGGGCAAAGCGGGTAATAACAGGTCCGATTTCGGCACCTGTTACTTCAACCGTAATCTTGTAATCCTTCAGTTTTTCCACAATGAGCTGACTTAAGTCGTCAATTTCCCCCTGGGACATACTGTGCGGCTTCGGAGGAACAGGATCAAGAAGTTCAAGAGAAGGCAGACGGTGAGGGTTGTATCTTCCTCTCAGAGTCTGCAGAAGAGATGGAGTAATCTCTTCATTCAGAGACTTGAAGTATTCATCAACATTAACCTGCTGTTCTCGATTGTCTGACTGATTCAGCATGCTGTTTTCTGAATTACCAACTGCAGCGCCTGCACTTCCGGCCGAAGAGTTTACGGAATTGTCCTGAGAATAAAATGTTGATGACACAAGAGATGAAGAAGGTGTCGGTGACAGATAATAATCCTCATCATCAAGAACAGACTTCTGACCCGGCGGCAGGAAATCCGGAATATCATCAAGCGACAGTCCTTCAGCCGCCTTGATCGCAGCGTTCGGATCCTCCGGTGCAAATGCACCTATATTGTTTGATGTCTGGTAGGATGAACTGCCAGAAGATCCGCCTGAAACGGCAGTATTGTCCTCTGTTTCATCCATGTCCCTGTCAAATGATCCCACAGATGTGGAAGTAAAATCGATATGAACCGGTTCATCTGCAGTTGTTTCTTCAGTTCGGGTACCTGATACACCAAAATCACGACTCTCTGCTCTCGCAGGAACTGACGGTTCAACCCTGAATTCGAAGTCACTTTCCGCAAAATCTGATGAGTTTTCCTTAAGACGTGATATGTCACCAAGGGGTATATCACTACCTCCAAACCCATCATCCGTGATTTCGGACTTTAGCTCTTCTGAAACAGAATTGACAGCATCTGATGAAGCTCCAGGCTCAGTCTTCTGCTCCTCATCAGTGATATTCCAGAGTTCAGATTTAAGAATTTCCGGATTTATGTCATCCGACGGTTCTGAAACAGAAACAAGGTTGTGCGCTGACGTACCAGGATCTGTGGCTGCGGCAGGAATGTCAATACGTAACGGCTCCCTTTCTGTTCTTTCATATGAATTAAGATCAGATGCAGGCTGTTTTAAACCGGTGGCAGGAATATTTAAAGAATCCTTTTCTGCAGTCTCTCTGACACTGTCAGTTGAAGCTTTCACCTTCTCCCTGGTGCTCAAATCCGCATTGCGCGGCTGATGCGCATAGATCTGAGCAGACTTTGACATATCAGATTTAAGTTGCGGATAGTCGTCATCATCATAGGATGAGCCGGCATATCTTATTTCACTGTCATCTCTTAGGAAAATGGCAAATCCGGTCTCCTCATCAAATACGGTAGGTTCACCTGATTCATCCGTATTTTCCTCATCATCGAAACTGCGACGGCTCTCCACATTGGCGGCCAGCTGTCTTTCAGCCTTTCTTCGTTCACTGTAGGCACGATGGAATACCAGGGCAAAGAAGATTTCTCCCACTGAATCGCAGAGAGCAAGAAGTGAGACTCCGGTAAAAAGCGGAATGCTGCACACAAGCATGGCAAGAAACAACAGGGAAGTTCCAAGTTCACCGAGATAGGTTATAAAGAAGCCGGAAAGGATATTGCCGATTACTCCTCCGGAAAGAAAATCCCCGTGAACAATATTCATGCTCATAAGGCACAGAAGAGAAAGGATGAGAAAAAAATATCCGACAATTCTTAATCCGACAGTAAAGAAGTCGACATCAAAGATATTGAAGCGCTTTATAAAAATGCAGAAGCCAAGATACAGTATGGTCAGAGGCACAAATGCAGCACCGTATCCAAACAGAAAAAGAAGCAAATCGGAAACATTGGCACCCACATACCCCATCAGATTTCCTACTTCTGTACGGGTGGCAGTCTGCGACCAGCTAGGATCCGCAGAATCATGAGAAAAAATCGACAGGATCAGAAAAACGGAGAACAGAATAAGAATAACAAAGGCCGATTCCAGAACTCTCCTGAAAGCACTGAGTTTTTCACCTTTTTCTTTGACAGCCACACTATTCAGCATAACCAAAAAAACCTACAGTTGTTATATCAGTATTAATAAATGTAACTTAAACCAATCATCTGAAAAAACAACATGTCCGCTGAAATCTCGACCAGCAGACAGCCTTCACAAAGCATGGAAAGATTGGTTTTGAAGAAGATTCTTCAGATGATCTGCAGCATGCAGAAAGACAAAAATTTCTTAAAAAATATTACATTATTTGATGGAAAAACTCAAGAAAACGAGTCCGTGCTTGTATTCGAACTGATAAGAGATTTTTGGGAAACGATCCCGATGACAGACTGAACCGTTTCCCGCTTTCTGTGAGATGTGACTGAAACTGCAGTATTTCTGTCTTTTGGATTTCCAATGTCACATCATGAAGGTACAGCATACTGTGCATACTCACGACAGGTTTGTATTTCTGCCGTTCTGCTGTTTTTTAAATTTTATTAACACCCGTACTTCAGCGTGCTCTGAAAACGATACGTCCCTTGCTTAAATCGTATGGTGTCAACTGAACTGTAACCTTGTCGCCGGTAAGTATACGAATATAGTTCTTTCTCATTTTGCCGGAAATATGGGCGACAATTTCATGACCGTTATCTAACTGAACTTTGAATGTAGTATTAGGCAGGGTTTCAATAATAGTTCCCTGCATTTCTATGCTGTCTTCCTTGGACATATAACCTCGTAGTTAAAAAAGATAAGGTATAATGCCAAAAAATATTTTTATTGTAAAGAATTTATTTTAGGGTATTTTTACATGCATATGGAAACGGCACTGGGCAGACGCATCAGAATTTATGGATACCACCTTGAATGCTGACTATGCACTCCATTGCAACAGCAGGTTCACGGCAGCGATTCTTCAAGATATTTAAGCCAAGCAGGTCTTTTTCCCGTTTGCTGTTCCACCCAGTATCGGTAATTTTCAAGATACACTGTTGCCAGTTTTTTCAGAGCACTGCAACCCGTTTGCCCTACTTCTGCTCCTGTTTACAGCTCAAACAGAGCCAAAGTGCCGGCCGGACAAGGTTGCTTTCATGTTCGATTCCACAACAGACTTTATTATTAAACCCGGCGACATAGTGTACACCTAAACTTCCCGAAGTTCTGAGCCACCAGTTCTTTAAAATCAAATCCGCCTTTTTTGCAAGTTTTTTAAGATCATGCACGCCCGGGTACTTCTTCATAATAATATGCATGGTGATCTCTGTTAACCGATCCTCCCGTTCCGGAAAATACTTCTCTACCTCATCCTGACTAAGCAAAAAAATCCGATCTTCAGTTTCTTCACCTAAACCTGACATATGATGCGAAGATGCAATCAGTGACTGTTCTTTCTGATTGAAACAGATGTCCCAAAAATCACCATTTAGCCACCTGCGCAAATCACTTGCAGACCAGTTCATTTCCTGCTTCAGGTTTGCAAGAAAGCTCGCAACATCTTCTGCCTTAAGACTGCATTCTTTGAAACACATTGACTCAAGTGCCCTGTCAGACAGCAAAAGAGCTTTGTCATCAGCAACATCCAGCACTCTCCATTTAACCGGAGATAACTCGTTAAGATCCTGGTAATAACGTCCAAATAACACAATATCACCAGCACGAAGATCAGCAGCTTCACTTTCCGAATCTATTATTCTTGGGGATTTATTCATATTCGCTCCACTAAAACAGCAATAATCAACTCCCTTGCATCAAAATCAAGAAGGAAATTATCCGTATTATATGTGTACAAAATTTTCAGACAGTAACTTTTGAAGATGATCCAGGGCGTTTAAGAGAATCAAGAAAGCATTCTGTCTCGGCATCAGATACCGGATATAGAAGTTTGGTTTCAAAAAAGGAAGGATCGGGATTTTCTTTACGATAACGCTGCAAAATACTCTGATAAGTTTCGTTATCAATCTCTTTGCAGCCCAGGGATTCCGTATGAGGATTCAGGATCTGGGAATCAATATAATCAAAGCCATACCTGCGGCAGTACTGAACCAGAAAGTAAAAGGCAAGCTTCGACGTGTTGGTTTCAAAGGAAAACATGGATTCACCGGCAAAAAGTTTTCCCGCACAGAGACCGTAGAGACCGCCGGCCAGTTCATCAGCTGAATTATAAACCTCCACAGAAACAAAATTCGGCATGGACGGATATACGCGAATGAAATCCTCTGAAATCCAGGTTGATGCGCGACCTTTGCCACTGTTGAGACTGCATGCTCTTACCACCTCAGTCGGATTGCGATTAATCCATATTCTGTAGCGCGATAGACTGCCGCGAATAAATTTAATCATCGACCGGTGGCATACCACCGCATCAAGATCAAAAACAGCTCTCTTCGGCGGATAAAACCAGCCGATCAGACCAAGTCGGGTTCCAAAATACATGGGAAAAACACCGTTCTGATAGGCATATGCCACCCACTCAGGATTTATAAAATCGGTGGAAGCAAGAAAACCGTCATCATCAGTTTCCTCACTGATATCATAATTCTTCGGATTAATGAACTTTTCAGGATGTTCAGACCGGAACTCAGAATCAAACTGGCTGAAAAGCTGACTAAACTGCAAGATAACGCTCCACATCAAGAGCTGCCATACACCCTCTTCCGGCAGCAACTATTGCCTGCTGATACCTGCTGTCAGCCACGTCTCCGGCAGCAAAAATTCCCGGAACGGATGTAGCTGTGACATAACTGCTGTTTTCACCTGTTTTGATATAGCCGTGATCCAGTTCAACCAGATCTCCAAGGAAGGTCGTATTTGGAACATGACCTATTGCCTCAAACACGCCGTTAACACTCAGGATCTCATCACTGCCCGTCTTAACATTGGAAATTTTTACCCCGGTAAGATACTCGTCCCCGGTAAACTCCACAGGAATACTGTCAAGGTGAAGTATAATTTTCCCCTCTTCCACAAGTTTCATCAGTTTGTCTGTAAGAATTTTTTCACATCTGAAGGCATCGCGACGATGGATCAGATGAGTTTCAGCAGCAAGACCGGAAAGATAGAGTGCATCGGTAACAGCAGTATTTCCTCCCCCGATGACAGCAACTTTTTTTCTGCGGTAGAAGAAACCGTCGCAGGTGGCGCATGCGGAAATACCGCTGCCTATGAATCTGTCTTCTCCCCGGATCCCGAGATATCTGGCGGAAGATCCGGTGGCAATAATGACTGATCTGGTCTTATAGGTACCAGAACTGCAGTTTACAGAGAAAACATCTCCATCCTTTGTTACTGATGACACATTTTCCACAACGGTTTCCACATTGAATTTTTCAACGTGCTTCTTAAAATTGTCCATCAGATCAAGACCGGAAGGAAAGTCAAAGGCTCCCGGCCAGTTTTCCACACAGGAACTCTGGGTAAGCTGACCGCCCTGATTAAGCCCTGCAACCAGCAGAGGACTGAGATTGGCTCTTGCCGCATACAGTCCCGCTGTATATCCGGCAGGACCCGATCCTATAATTACCACATTGCGAATATTCATTACCTATCTCCTCATCTTGAATGCCGGTTAAAAGTTAAAAAATCAGTCGAATCGTCAGAAACAGAATTCATCCTTCGATAATGCCTTAATTTCAGCACTCAGATGACGGTCTGATCAGTTCCGGTTCCGGATACATTTTCCCGAACAGTTTCCGGCACAGCTTCCTCCTGTTTTACCATCCCTGCTCCGTCAGCAACCTGTGATACGGCATCCACCGAAAGAGTGCCGTCATCAGGAGCTTCGTTTGAAATATAATTGAAGGTAAACTCCCTGCCGTCATAGTCGATATCAACCTTGCCGCCGTACAGAAGACTTCCGAAAAGGATTTCCCTGGCAAGCTCGCGATGGATCACATTGCGAATGGTGCGGCGCATCGGTCTTGCACCCATACTGCGATCATATCCGCGCTTAATCAGTTCAATTCGTGCCGCCTCTGAAATTTCAGCCTCTACATTCTTTTCCTTAAGCTGTGCGAGGAGTTCATTCCAGAGTTTGTCAAACACCATCTTAACAACTTCAGGAGACAGATTCTTGAACCAGACCACAGCATCAAGGCGGTTTCTGAACTCAGGCGAAAACGCCTGCCTGATGGCAGAGGTTGAATCGAAGCTTGAACTTCCGGCAGTAAATCCTATGGATCCGCGCTCTATCTCACTGGCTCCGCAGTTGGTAGTCATAACCACGATGGTGTTTCTGAAATTAACCGTAACACCGATGGCATCCGTCACCATACCGTTATCCATAATCTGAAGGAGAACGTTATATATGGACGGATGAGCTTTTTCCAGCTCATCGAACAGCACCACACTGCGCGGCTCGTTCTTGACCTGATTGGTCAGAATTCCTCCCTCGCTGTATCCCACATATCCCGGAGGAGAACCGAGAAGCTTGGAAACAGTAAACTCGCTGGAGTATTCGGACATGTCCAGACGGATAAGCTTCATATTGAGAAGATTGGCAAGCTGCAGAACAATTTCGGTCTTGCCCACGCCGGTAGGTCCGGCAAAAAGGAAGCTTCCTATCGGACGAGTTGCGTTGTCAAGACCGGAACGGTTCATAATTACCGCATCAACAACAGCAGACACGGCCTCATCCTGCCCGAAAATCCTCTTAAGCAGATTCTGTCTCAGATCTCTGTATACAGCGGTGTCATCCTCCTTAATATTGACAGGGATCTTGAGGATCCTTGCAAAGGCCTCGCCCACATCCTCCGATGAAACCACATGCACATCCTTGCTGTCATGAGGCCTGTTTATTCTGAAATAGGATCCGATATCATCCACCACATCAAACACCTTGTCCGGAAGAAAGCGGTTGTACATATACTTCTCGGACATCTGAATAATCTTTCTCAGAACCTTGTCCGGATAGTTCACTCCATGAAACTTCTCGTACTGTGCTCTGCTCTTTACAAGAATATCAAAGGTTTCACTCTCTGAAGGAGGTGCAAGATCCAGCTTATGAAAACGACGTACAAATCCGGGATCCTTGGAGAATATCTTGTTGTAATCCTTGAATGACGTTGTTGCAATGCAGTGAAGATTTCCTCTGACCAGATCCGCCTGGATCATGGACGCACCTGTGGCGGCGTCAGATGAGTTTGTCGAAAAGAGCTGCTGAACATCATCAATAAGAAGAATTGAGTTCTCGCGACTCTTGATAAATGCAACCACTGCCTTGAGTCTTTTCTCGTAATCGCCTCTGAACTGGGTACCGGATATGACACCAACGGTATCAAGGGAATACACGGTAAAATCCTTGAGAAAGGATGGAACCTTCTGATGAACAATGTTCCAGGCCACACCTTCGGCCAGAGCTGTTTTTCCTACTCCTGTCTCCCCTGTGATCAGAACATTGTTCTTTTTCTTGCGACCAAGAACCTCATAAATTCTCTGAAGATCACTTTCCCTGCCTATAAGCTGCTCAATCTTTCCCTTCATAACAAGATCATTGAGATTATAAAGACAGTTCTCCAGCCCTTCCGGAATTGCAGTTGATGTTTCGGCAGGCTGCTGAGCGGCCTCATTCTGCTGACTCTCACCCGCAGCGGCATCACTGACCTCCTTGCTGCCGTGAAGTCTGCTGCAGTATTTGCGTACCTTTGCTCTTGCTATGTCAAGGCTCTGGGTAAGAAGCAAAGATACAAAGCTGTCTCTCTCCGGGAACATGGCATCAAGAACATCAAGTCCGTAGATTTCAGAGCGGTTTGAATACTGGGCAACAAACACAGCACGCTCAAGTACACGCTTGAATGAAGGCGAAGCCTTAGGATTCTTTGTATTCTGATTCCTCGGATATTCGGTAACTATATGATCATATATGACGTCAAGCACAGCGGCTATGTCGTATCCCTCCCCCTGAAAGAAGGATATAACCTCATTGTCCAGTTCCAGAAGAGCATAGAGAAGATGATCTATGGAAACAATGTTGCTGAAAAATTTGGTACTGGCAAGTTCCATTGCCCTGTTGACGCACTTCTGAAGAACTTCACTTTCAATCATCGCTCAATCCCTCTACAGTGCACACAAGAGGATAACCTCTGGCTCTGGCTCTTTCTGTCGTTTCGCTGACCTTTGATTCAGCCACTTCTCTGCTGTAGCAGCCTACAACAGCACTTCCCACATTGTGGATTTCATAGGCAAGTGCCGTAGCAGTAACCTGATCCTTGTCAAAAATATCAATCAGAGTAGCTATAACAAATTCAAAGGTTGTTTCGTCGTCATTGTGCATGACAACATTATATTTTGGAACCTTGGGTGTCTTGATTCTTGTTGCCACCGCAACATCAGTCTGACTTAACTTTTCCATCTGAAATTCCGTTCAATAAATCTCTTAACACTAATTTTACATTGTTTAAAAAAAATTTGAACATAAGAATCTAACAGGAGTCTCAAACTAGGACATACAAAGCACTTTGCCCGAAATCTGTCATGCCAGTTACCGGTAGACTTCAGGAGAAAAGATTTGAAAAACAGAAACTGACTGATTTCGATCAACAGTCAGCACATAAATTACACGTTTATTTACCTAACTGGTTATAAAAAGTTCTGTATTAGTGCATTTAAGATATCTTTATACCGTTTCATACCAGTATCTGCATATTCCTGTGTTCTCAAACGAAACCATACCTGGTATACATGACAAATATTCCGCATCCAACATTCAAGATGTAGCATGACTCTCATGTAAACATGCTGTTCACGTGACAAACTGCCATTAAAAGGATCAGCAGGTTCAATCTCCATATAATTCTTTAACAAGTTCAAATTTTTTACAAAAAACTTCTTTTTTGTTTTACACCTAACTGTAAAATTGTTAGAATTTTACCATTATTGAGTGTTATGAATTGTGTACCTCTCTTTCCTAGACAATAACGACATAAAAGAACACTTATGATTTCGAATAAAAAATTTTTCAGATCATCCTAATCGGCTAGAACTATAGGAAATGAAAGACAGATTTTGATAATTCTGCACGGATGCGGAATTTACTCATAAAAGCATGATGCTAAGGAAAAATATGACAAAAGGAAAAGTTAAGTGGTTTAACAACCTTAAGGGATTCGGTTTTATAATTCCCGAAGACGG
>CADBNP010000190.1 GCA_902796095.1 uncultured Aeromonadales bacterium
ACCCGTACCGCTTCCTGATGCTCTCTGATTGAACACTGCGTCGGCGAAAACCTTAACACCGGCCTCGTTACATGCCTTGATCATGTTGCGAAGCTGTGTCTCGTTACCTGTCATGGTAGTAAAGTTCCAGAAATTAACCGGCTGATATACCGCCCACCAAGGATTGCCTTCGCCTCTTTTGTCAATGTGTTCTGCAGGCTGAGAGATCTGAATGCCATCATATCCCTTAGGACCGAGCACTTCCTTACATTCTTTGGCGATGTTGTCATAGGTCCACTGGAAAGGATGAACAATAATCATTTCACCGTTATCCAGTACAGCCTGTGCGCCGCAGCTGAAAGCACAGAGTCCTGCAAGAACAGACAATCTGAAAGCATTTTTTGCAAATTGCATAAAAGAATTCTCCAAGATGAAAAATTTGATAGTCTTAATTTTTATAACCTGACGGGATTTTAGTTATAAAGAAGAGAGTTTGTTTCTCCCGTAATCAGGTTGTACGAATTTTACACGTAAACGCACTGAATATGAAAAATATATTATTCAATTTGTTACGTTCATCACATGAATAAATTTTAGTCATCTGTTCAAACTATAAACAGAAAACAAAGCAGTGAGAACCGTTAAATTAAAAAAAGAATCCTGTAATTCATTAGAAACAAAGGGTTAAGTGTTCATAACGGGCAATCAGAAAATTGTTTAAAAATCATTCAAACACAGAGAAAACACAATGCGACATTAAAAAGAAACCTGCATTAAAATTTATCAATCAAAAAATCACCACTTTAAGAACCCAGAACATTCACAAAAACATAATTATTCATGATTGTTGCATAAAAAATAGCACTAAATCAACTTCATCAACTGACAGGGTAGTCGGAATGAAATCGACAGAAACAGAGTCGCAAGCCGAATAACGAAAAACAGGATCAAGATGAGTTCCAATATATTTTTATGCAAAATGCATATTCTCCAAGAAGTATCCTGTTTCTGCATTTTTCAACAGACATACAGGGACAGACTGCCGGTACTTCGCAGGATCTCTGTAACAGCATTATGTCCAAAGGAAAAGTTTTATGAGATTGAAACAGCTAAATGCTGCGATATTTAAGGAATTTCTTATAATGACAACAGGGAAAGAAAAATCAGACTTATCAGATCTGACAGATTCAAATTTTTGTAATGAAATAAAAGGTAAAGGTGATGGTAAGAAACTGGAACTTCACTGATGGTGCCCGGGGTCGGGGTCGAACCGACACGGATTTTTAAGATCCGAGGGATTTTAAATCCCTTGTGTCTACCAATTTCACCACCTGGGCGATGGAGGTGCGGATCGGAGTCGAACCGATCTAGATGGATTTGCAATCCACTACATAACCGCTTTGTTACCGCACCGTGGAGCGGGAAACGGGGTTCGAACCCGCGACATCAACCTTGGCAAGGTTGCACTCTACCAACTGAGTTATTCCCGCGAACAGTTATGATTATACTGATAATAACATTTGCGTCAACCTTATTTTATTCAAATGATTTTGTTTGAATAAAAAATAACAGATCTGCCAATCAGACATATAACATCAGTCTTGTCGACTCCTTCGCCAATGTATATCATCCATGTACAGTCCTGAAAACTGATGCATAATGGAAGTGGAAACGCACACAGGATGCAGTTCGCAAAAATCAGAGATAACAATCCTAAAAAAACACCCCCGGAACATGTCAGGAGGTGCGGAAAGCAGAAATTTAATATTCAGCGTCTTGTACTCTTCTTAACCGGAACACTTACATTCATGCTCTGATAGTAGATGCTGCACTGTTCCGGGAAACCTTGTTTCGGCTTCGGTTTGGCACTTGCCAGTCTCGCAGCCAGATCTGCAGGCTTGACTTGCGCTGGCTTTACTTCCTGCTTAGGCTCAAACCAGCTCAGCGCCTCCTCCTTTTCCTGAGCTATTGAGTACCTCGGCTCCGGCTTATCCTGTCTGACACAGTTTACCGCCCCGGCAGGACATTTCAAACGAACGTGAAAATGCTCGGCATGTCCGAACCAAGGTCTGATTTTTCTGAGATAAGGCTGTTCCCTCTCGTCCTTGGTCATATCACACATGGCCACCTTGATGGCAGGATTTACAAAGATCCTTTCAACCTCCGGATCATGGGCAGCAATCATCAGCATATCATAATACTTCCGGTTAAAATTTGAATTGACGGTCATTGCTCCCCGATCAACAAGAAGTACAGCATTGCCCTTGGTCTCAAGCTTTGATTTCGGCAGTCTTCGTAGTGAAAATTCAATATCAACATCAAGACCTATCTGATGGCTTGCATGCCCCTTGTTGAAGGGACCTCCGTACCGGCTTGACATGTCACCCACAAGAACAGACTCTATGCCGGCTTTATGCACCGCCCTCGAATAACGATCCAGAAAATTAAGCAGAGTAATATCCCCAAAGTGACGGTTATTCTGAGGATGGTACAGCTGATAATATGGCGCATTGGAATTGGCCTGGATTCCATTAATCAGACAACCATTGCTGTAGGATCCAACCGGCAGACTGTTAAAACTCTTTGATCCGCCTCTTGAATACGTTACCCGCTCATGTCTGACTGACGTTCCGCGATCCTTTCTGACAACCACGTCACTGCTTACACCGGACACGCTGCGATTGCTTGCCACCAGCGAAGAACTACTTGTCGGATCACCGTAAAGTCTTGAATCCGCATGGGACGTACCTGCCATCGCCTGTAAACACAGGAGAACCGCAACCGCCAAAACTCTTTTCATATAACTATTTCTCCTTCGGTTTGGCTTCTTCCCAAACCCCGTTCTTATAAAACACCTGCCATCTTGTAGGCTTGCCATTCTTCAGCGAACCGACATACTGCTGTCTTGTTTTCAAACTGAAGCGAACAACAGCCGAATTTCCTTCAGGATCAAAATACGGAGCCTCTGCAAGATAGCGAAGCTTCTCAGGAATACGATCCCTGAAACGTGCCAGTTCCGACACCGTTACAGGACGTGTTTCTCTGTGA
>CADBNP010000191.1 GCA_902796095.1 uncultured Aeromonadales bacterium
AACTGAAATCAAGACCGGGACGATCTGTCATGGGACGAGGAAACCTGAAAGCAGACGGATTACCCTCCCTTGCCAGTTCTGAAACAAGAGGTCCGCCAGGGTACGGAAGTCCAAGAAGTTTTGCAGTTTTGTCAAAAGCCTCTCCGGCGGCATCATCTATGGATTCTCCCAGTATTGAATATCTTGCAAAACCATCCACTCTGATAAGCAGAGTATGACCTCCGGATACCAGAAGAGCAAGAAAAGGATATGACGGAGGATTAGCCTCAAGCATCGGAGCCAGAAGATGCCCCTCCATGTGATTTACAGGCACGGCAGGACAGTTCCATGCATAGGCAATGCTTCTCGCCACCGTTGCTCCGACCATCAGAGCACCAATCAGTCCGGGACCTGCCGTATAGCAGACCGCATCTATATCGGAAGGTTCGCATCCAGCTTCGCCAAGTGCGGCCTTAACCAGCGGGATCGCCTTTCTGATGTGATCTCTTGACGCCAGCTCCGGAACAACACCGCCATACATGGCATGCATTGAAATCTGCGAATACAGCTGATTGGCAATCAGCCCCCTGTCTTGATCATAAACCGCAACACCTGTCTCGTCGCAGGAACTCTCTATAGCCAGAACCTTCATGAAAATCAGAACCGCCGTGTATTATAAATAGTTAATTTTAATCAGTTCAGGGATCCACCTGTTTACCCTCAGTGCATTTTAACACAAGTCACAGAAAACCGGGGCTTCTGCACTGATATACTGATATGAAGAACGTAATAATCCTCAACCATGCATAGACAGCCTATTGTGCCTTCACACCACACCGCAGAACCCACAGTTTGACTTCATGATTTATACTGTTCATGATCTTCGTGCTCCTGTTCCGTGCTGCCAGAAGCGTCTGACATCTTGCCCAAAGACAGCCCGTTTTTTGTACATTTGGAATTTAAAGCTGCAAAAAAAACTTGCAAATTCGATTTTCCGATCCATAACGTATCCCTGTGTGGTGATTAAAAACAGCAAACGCCGCTCCACGGGAATAAAAAAACATTAAAATAAATCAAGTCACTGTTGTTCACTTGACAAGCAACAGGGTTTTGAATACAATTCGCCTAATTGTGACTATTGTCATTATATTTGCGGATCTTCCGCACAGGTAATTTGAAATTTAACTTTGATATTTCTAGGGGTGAGTGGCTCATGCCAATTATAAAAGTACGTGAAAACGAAACTTTCGACGTAGCATTACGCCGTTTTAAGCGTTCTTGTGAAAAAGCAGGTATTTTAGCAGATGTTCGTAACCGCGAGTTCTACGAAAAGCCTACTACAATTCGCAAGCGTGCCAAGGCTTCTGCAGCTAAGCGTCATGCCAAGAAGCTGGCTCGTGATTCAGCACGTCGTACACATCAGTACTAACGGTATAATGTTTCACGTGCGTTGAATGTGACGCATTCTTGTATTAATCCACACTTTGTGATCCCTTCTATATGTGGTCCGGAGTGTGGTTTTATCGTTTTAAGACCAGGGAGGAAATATGTCTTTACGTGAAACCTTGAACGATATGATGAAGGAAGCAATGAGATCCAAAGATAAGGAGCGCCTCGGCACTCTGAGACTGGTGCTCTCCGAAGTCAAGAAAAAGGAAATCGATGAAAAGGTCATCGTAACAGATGAAATCATGATTGCCATTGCGTCAAAAATGATCAAGGAACGCAAAGATTCCGTATCCCAGTACAGTGCTGCCAACAGGCAGGATCTGGTGGACAAGGAGGAAAGTGAAATCAGTGTCATTTCAGAATTCCTTCCAAAGCAGCTTACCGAGGATGAACTCGTTCAGGTTATCAGAGATACCGTAGCTGAAAGCGGAGCTCAGTCTGTGAAAGAGCTCGGCAAGGTTATGACTTTAATCAAGCCTAAGGTTCAGGGCAGAACCGATATGGGTCAGCTCAGTGCCAGAATCAAGGAACTTCTCTCCAGGTAGCGGCGGCACGGCATCCAAAGGACAGTACAGAGATGATACCTCATGAATTCGTAAGTGAAGTTATTGCCCGCACTGACATCGTTGATGTGCTTACGGAGCACAGCATCCAGCTCAAGCAGGCAGGCCGTGCTGAATTCAAGGCATGCTGTCCTTTTCACAGTGAGAAAACCCCGTCATTTTACGTCAGCCGTGACAAGCAGGTATACAACTGTTTCGGATGCAAGGCAAAGGGGAATGTAGTCAAATTTCTCCAGGAGTACGACAAACTCAGTTTTACAGATGCAGTTGAGACTCTGGCGGAACGCCTCAACATGGAGGTTCCAAGAAATAATTTTTCAAAGGATAAAAACAGAGAGACAGCATCATACCGTACCTATTACGAAGTAATGAAAGAATGTGCCGACAGGTACCATCAGGTTCTTACGGGATCTTCAGGTACAGCGGCCATGGAATATCTGACAAACAGAGGAATTACACCGGAAACCATAGAAAGATTCAACATCGGTTACGCACCGGATCAGTGGAATTTTCTCCAGCCTCGCAACGAGAATTCAGACAGAACAAAAACAGAGCAGCTGCTTGAGCTCGGCATGCTCAAGAAATCCATGGACAACCGCATATATGATATGTTCCGCCACAGGGTTATGATACCGATCATTGATCGCAGAGGTAGAGTCATCGCCTTCGGCGGAAGAGTGCTCAACAACGATCAGCCCAAATATCTGAATTCCCCTGAAATGGCTATTTTTCACAAGGGAAATGAACTGTTCGGTCTCTATCAGGCAATTGAGTGGCATAAAAACAACCGTCTTGAAATCAGCAAGTTGATTATAGTGGAAGGATACATGGATGTGGTTGCGCTGACCCAGTATGGCGTCAATTATGCCGTTGCATCCCTTGGCACGTCAACAACAGTGGATCAGCTGCAGCTTATATTCCGCAATACAAAACGTCTGATCTGCTGCTATGACGGCGACGCAGCCGGACACAAGGCCGCGTGGCACGCGCTTACTATCATGCTTCCAATCCTCAGCGACAGCGTTGATGTCGGTTTTGCCTTCCTGCCGCCCGAGCATGATCCGGATTCATTTGTCAGAGAAAACGGCAGGGAAAAATTCGAGGAATATCTGGATAAGGCCATGACTCTGGAGCAGTATCTTTTCAGTTACCTGTCGACACACCAGGCAAACAGGAACAATACAGCCGAGCTGGCCGACAACGCTCTTTCCCTGCTTGCATCCATGCCGGACACGGTCAGGCTGGAGTCTCTTCTGACAAAGCTGTCCACAAAGGTGCTGATGGATCGGGAGAAACTTCTGGTTCAGCTGAAAAGAAGACGAACATACAGCCAGCGTCCTGTAGAAATCCGGCAGGAGGAGGATCCTCCGCTCGAGATAACTCCTGTGAGAAGAATGCTGATCCTCGCCATCCAGTACCCTTCATGCGTGCAGGCGAACGGAAAGGCAATAGTTGATCTGATAAACCAGATCATTGATCTTAATAAAGACATCAAAGGACTTGACGTTCTTGCAAAGCTTATCAACTTTATTCTCAAACGGGACAGCGGACGCATATCCGCGGCAAGTATTGTTGAGGCGTATGCCGGCACACCTCTGGAAAAATGGATAGGAAAGCTGGCGGGAATTGAACTTTACTCAAGAGCAATGAACATTGATCTGAACAATGTCTCAAAGGATATGATCTCTACACTGACCAGAATACTGGTTGATGATCATCAGACACGGGCCATCAGTCTCAGACAGCTGAGCATGGAAAGAAAACTCACAGATGAGGAACTCCTGGAGCTTACTGAACATATTCGCTTTGTAAAGAAATACTACGGCAAACCGATACTGGATGCCGATGCGGAAAAGCCTAAAGTTTAAAACGGAAACGGATCGGATGCGTCATGAAATACCGCCGGACGACAGTACAGGTTCGATCCGAAAATAATTAAAACAAGGTGTTATCAGACATACATAAAGGAAACCATATCTCATGGAAAACATACCAGCAACTCAGCAGGAAGAAGAAAACAGCAACCAGAACCCTTGGAGTCTGCTCTGCAACAAGGCCAGAGAAAAGGGTTATCTGACATACAACGAGATTGCCGATACCATCCCTGACTACAATCAGGATACCTTCAATGATCTTCTCCAAATGTTCCAGGACATGAAGATCAAGGTAGTGGAAAACGAGCCCTCAGAGGGTGAGGAGATTCTTGGCGATCCAGAGGCTATTGAAGAAATCCCTGATACTTCCGAAGTTATTGCAAATGTGGAATCTGAAATCGGAAGGACCACCGATCCGGTACGCATGTATATGCGTGAAATGGGAACGGTTTCCCTGCTTACGCGAGAAAAGGAAATCGATATATCAAAGCGCATCGAAGACGGTCTCAATACTGTCCAGACAACCATTGCCTGCTATCCAAAGGCTCTTCACCCGCTGCTGGACGATTTTAACGAATATCTGAAAGGCAATGTAAAGCTGCAGGAAATGATCACCGGGTTCAGTTTCGTCGAGGACGAAGAAAACGGATATCCGGAAAAGGACAAGTTTGCCAGGGAAATGGAGGAAGCCGAAAATGAGGTAAATTCTCTGGTGGATGAAGATGAATCCGGTTCCGGCAGTCTGTCAGAGGATGATGAAATTGAGGAGGAGGAAACTTCCTCAAAGCGGGAGGATAAAAACACCGACAGCGATATGGATTCAGACGGTGACGACGATCAGGGACCGGATCCGGAAGTAGCAAAGAGCAGATTCAGAGAACTCAAGTTCCAGGTTGAAAAAACCGAAGCTGCAATAGAAAAATTCGGAAGAAAATCTCCGGAGGCGGCAATCGAAATAGAAAGACTGGCTGAAATCTTCAAATATTTCAGACTTACAGCCAAGCAGTTTGAACGTCTTGTCAGTGTCATCAGTAACATGCGTGCCGCCTATGTGGAGATCGAGCGCAAGATGATGGGCTACTGCATCAAAAAGTGCCATATGACCAAGGAGAACTACAACAAATACCGTCATCAGCACTCAGAAACATCTGATCAGTGGTTCTATGATGCAATCAAATCAGATGCACCGTGGACTGACAGACTGAAGAACTTCGAATTCCAGATCAAAGATGATATCAACGCCATCAGGAAGATTGAAGAAGATTCCGGTCTTACCATTACAGAGATCAAAGATCTGTACAAAAATCTGTCAGTCGGTGAAACAAAAGCAAAGAGAGCCAAAAAAGAAATGATTGAAGCCAATCTCAGACTGGTAATCTCCATTGCAAAGAAGTACACGAACCGGGGACTTCAGTTCCTTGATCTGATCCAGGAAGGCAACATCGGTCTTATGAAGGCCGTTGACAAATTTGAATACCGGCGCGGATATAAATTCTCCACCTATGCAACATGGTGGATAAGGCAGGCCATAACCAGATCTATCGCTGATCAGGCCAGAACCATCCGCATACCTGTTCACATGATTGAAACAATAAACAAGCTGAACCGTATCTCAAGAGGCATGCTTCAGAACAAGGGTCGTGATCCTACTCCTGAGGAACTGTCAAAAGAAATGGGTATGAGCGAGGATAAAATCCTGAAGGTTCTGCGCATTGCAAGGGAGCCGATATCCATGGAAACACCTATAGGCGACGATGATGATTCGCATATCGGAGATTTTATAGAGGATAACACCCTGTCGTCTCCTGATGAATCGGCAACTTCCGAATGCCTCAAGGCCGCCATCAAGCAGGTGCTTAACGCTCTGACAGAAAGAGAAGCCAAGGTTATCTGCATGAGATTCGGTATCGGCATGAATACGGATCATACTCTGGAGGAAGTAGGCAAACAGTTCGAGGTAACCAGAGAGAGAATCAGACAGATTGAAGCCAAAGCTCTCAGAAAGCTTCGTCATCCGTCAAGAGCTGAACCGCTCAAGTCATTTAACGATGACAATCTCTGAATAACCGTCATTGGACAGTAAAATTTCTTAATTATTTTTCTTCTTAAAATTTGTATAGATTGTGTAAAACCTGTACAAATTTTACACTT
>CADBNP010000192.1 GCA_902796095.1 uncultured Aeromonadales bacterium
GACGTTTAGACCATCCCGAATCCCTATCTTATCCAAAAGACATCGATACAATCAGCTGGTCAAAAAGGACTCTACACCCCTGACTTTGTTTCCTTAGTCATCGTGACCTTCGAGATTACTTCTAAGTATGACGATGTTAAAAACATACGTAATTGTACGTTAATTCAGGTTCAAATATAACTTCGCAACTTTTTTGCCGGGATAAAAATATTCACATGATGTAATATGTGAACCATAAAAGCACAAGCAGCAATTTTTCGCAATCAACCAGTTAATGATCGTGCTTTGTTACAAACTGCCTGAGGATTGAACTTTTACCAGGAAATAAGTGGTACAGAATAAAGATTCATACTTGTTTCCTCTGTTCATCCTGAGAATAATCGCATGATACACCGATATTTCGACAGTATATTATGCAGGCAGTATTTATTTGGCACCCCTTATTTTTTTTTCATTTTCAACTCCTCCAATTTGACCTCCTTTAATACCCGGAATTAACTGCCGGGTATTTTTTTGAATTATAAAAATAATTTCACCATAAACGACCGCACAATTGTTTTGGCGAACTATATTAATTGGGTTGATAAGAAAATAATATGCTTCGCAACTTTTTTGCCATGAAAGAAAAATGAATAATAAGTAATATAAATTCATTAAAAGCACATCCAGCAATTATAAAACGTGAACCATTTTTCATGAAAAAAATGTGCTTTGTAAGGTAATCAGTTCACCAGAAAACCTGTAAACAGCTCTCCTGCTTCTTTACTCAGTCTGCAAACAGTATTGCGCAGAGAATTCAGAGCATTGCTGACACAGGCAGCTGTTGATTGAATTTTCCGTCCAGTCAGATATATCAGGGAGAGAAACATGCTTAATGATCTTAAATCTGAATCAAATAAGACCTTTACTGAAAACGGTGCCGTCACTCCATGTACCACATGCTCCGACTGTCTGGATCTTTTTGCCACCATCGGTGCCATGCGTCACAGAACAGAAGCAAGCATAGAGCAAAATTTTTTAAGAGCATTTGCTGAAAATCCAACAACTGCTCTCCGAATACTTTTCTTTGCACGTGATATCCGTGAAGGTCTCGGTGAACGGAGGACATTCAGAACAGTTATCCGGTGGCTCGCAAGAAACGAACCTGCGTCTCTGCTGAAAAATCTTGAATTCATTGCCGAATTCGGAAGATGGGATGATTATCTGGTGCTTCTTGACACCGATTTGAGAAGGAACGTTTCAGAATTCCTGCACCGGCAGTTTCTGAAAGATCTGGATGCTCTTAAAACAAACGGAAAGGTCTCCCTTCTCGGGAAATGGCTTCCTTCCGCCAACGCTCACAGTGTTGAGGCTGTGATATATGCAGGAATGCTGATCAGAGATTTCGGAATGCGTGAGGCTGACTACCGCAAATCACTGAGCGCTCTCAGGGCTGAAATAAAAATTATTGAAAACAATCTGAGAAAACGTGATTACACTTTTTCATATGAAACACAGCCTTCAAAAGCCATGCTTAAATATCGCAAGGCATTCATGCGAAACGATAAGGATCGTTACACGGAATTTCTTTCGAAGGTCAAAACCGGCGAGGCAAAGCTGAACACCGAAACACTGATGCCTTATGAAATAGTAAGATCCTGCTATACTGCAGGCGAGGATGAGAGGCAGTCTCTTGACACCACATGGAATGCACTGGAAGATTTTACCAACAATGAGAATGCCATTGTTGTAGCCGACGGCTCGGGTTCAATGTACGATGCCGGAGGTCTCCCTGCCACCGTGGCACAGTCGCTGGCGATCTACTATGCCGAAAGGAACAAGGGGGCATTCGGGAATCATTTTATAACCTTTTCCCGTAAGCCAAGAATTGTGGAAATACACGGTCATGATATAGTCGAAAAGGTAAGGTACTGCAGAACATTCAATGAATGTTCCAATACAAATCTTGAGGCTGTTTTTAAGTTAATCCTTGACACGGCCGTGAAGCACAATGTTCCGCAAAGGGAGCTGCCTTCCACTCTCTACATAATAACCGACATGGAATTTGATTCCTGCACGTTAAACAGCTCAAAGAGCAATATCGATGTTGCCGATGAAATGTTCCACGAAAATGGATACAGACTGCCAAGAATTGTGTTCTGGAATGTGAATTCAAGAAACATCCACCAGCCGATAACAAAGGATTACCGCGGTGTCATTCTTGTATCAGGGTGCAATGCAAATCTGTTCTCCCTTATTGTTAACGGAGATGTTGATCCGTATGATTTCATGATGAAAACCATAGAAGTAGACCGGTATCGAAAAATCTCTGCATAAGGCATGATACAATCCCGGACTGAATTGTGCAGGATCCGTAGTGGCTGCTACAGATCCTGTTTTTTATTTTCAGTTTCTGATTTCCGGAAAACTACAGCCTGTCTAAAGGATCAAGCTGCAAGGAGTATACAGGTGGCCTACAGCGAACTTATCAAAAACTTCAGTCATGTCCGTGCCTATCTTCGTTCCTTTTATGTCTACGGTTTTCAGCACCGCAGCGAATACACCCAGAAAAGTTCAAGAATGTATGATAACGAACGGAGACGTGTTGAGAGCTGGCTCGGCAAATATCTAACGTTCATTCAGGACAAAGAGGGTCGCAGAGTATTTATCAGTCTTGACAGCCGGGATATACCCCAGAATCCCCTGTTCAGTGCCTTCAGAGCCAAGAGTTTCACTCCCACTGACATATCACTGCACTTTCATGTTCTTGATATTCTTCAGACTGAAAATTCTCTTAGCATCACGGATCTGATGAACTCACTGACAGCAAGACTGCTGGATTTCAACGGAGAGATACTGCCGGACGAATCAACCGTGCGCAGAAAACTAAAAGAATACGTAGCCCTCGGTCTTTTATGCACCGGAAAGAAAGGCAGAGAAACTGTCTACAGTCTTCCCGACAGCTACTCCGATCTTGAAAAATGGAACTGTGCGGCGGCATTCTTTTCAGAAGTGCTTCCCATGGGGGTTATCGGCTCCTATATTCAGGATCGCATGGCAGAAAGATGCCAGTTCTTCAGATTCAGGCAGCACTACATACTCAGCACTCTTGACAGTGAGATCCTGTACAGCGCAGCACAGGCAATCAATGAAAAACGCCTGATAACTTACAGTCACAACAACCAGAATCTGAAAGTTCTTCCCCAGAAAATCTACATCGGCACTCAGACGGGAAGGCAGTATCTGCTGGTATGGTCTCCCAAAAGAAGAAAATTTTCTTTTCAGCGCACTGATCAGATTTCCAACCTGAAAATCGATGAGGCGTTCGATGTACCGCAGGATCTTGAGGAAAAATTAAAGATATACCAGTCTCACGCATGGGGAGTCACCAGCTGCAACAATCAGAGCTGTACCGAGCATATTGAAATGATCCTCAGCATCAGAGCCGGAGAGGATTATCTGCTGAACAAACTGATAAACGAAAAACGCTGCGGAACCGTGGAGCAGATAGACGAAACCAGATGGCTTTTCAGGGCCGATGTGTACAACACCCTGGAAATGGTTCCATGGCTCAGATCCTTCACCGGCAGTATTCTGGAGCTGAAAGGATCGAACAGTGTGGTAATTAAACGATTCTGGAAAGATTTGAGCGATCTTGCCAATCTCTACTGCTCCGGCGACACCGGTAAATCAGGTGAAGCTGACGTATGAAACAGACCCGCTGACACCAAACACTGCTTAACCCTCGTTTTTTTTCAACCTGCCACCAGTTTCAGAAAATCCGAAAGAAGGAGAAAAACTAATGCTCTTCCATGAAATATACGGCAGATACTACCAGGTCACCGCCAATATTCTGAAAGAGGCTGTCAGAGGCAATCTGACCCGGGGAAAACTGAATGCCATGATCCACAGTCAGGCTTTCAGCGAGAGTATTCTTACCATGCCGGAAAATCTCGTCGGCAGCAGATGGAGTCTCATCCGGGAGGATCTCTCAACGCCACTTAAAAACGAACCTCACATGCCGCTGACAATACTGGAAAAAAGATGGATTAAGGCACTGATGCTTGATCCGAGGATCCGGCTGTTTGAGCCTGACATGGAGGCCTTCAGCGATGTTGAGCCTCTTTTCAGTCCTGATATGATAGTGTATTACGACCGCTCGGCAAAAGGCGACGACTACTCCGATCCGCTTTATGTTTCCTGCTTTAAGACGGCTCTTGCTGCACTGAGGGAGCACAGGAAACTGAAAATCCGCTGGAAATCATCTTCTTCAACTGCTGCGGCACTGACTTCTCATGAAGCCGAGGCGATACCGATGTACCTGGAATATGCGGAAAAGGATGACATCTTCCGCATAACACTGCAGGATGAGATGAATCAGTTAACAGTCAGAATAAGTCAAATCACCGAATGCGAAATGACTTCCGTCGCAGTTCCTCCAGACGCGTTGAAACTGAAAAAGGAGACCAGAGAGTCTGTCACCTTCGAGCTTACAGATTTCCGCAATGCCAAGGAGCGGGTTCTGTCCCATTTCTCACATCTTGAAAAGGAAACAAAGAGACTCGACGATCTAAGATATCAAATCACGCTGAAGTACAACAGCAGCGACGAATCGGAAATGGTGACAAGAATACTGTCCTTCGGACCGGTGATTAAGGTTACATCACCGGAGAGCTTTACTGAACTCATAAGAAAAAGAATCAGAGCACAGCTCTCCATGAAAAACTGCTCCTGCGACGTTACTCATGCTCAAAAATGACACCGACCTGATCATCCTGAAGAAAAAAGGATCACCTCCCGGCAGAAAATGCCTGTAATTCCACCAGAAAAAACGGAACCGCTGAAACAAATGCGGCTGCTGTTACTGACGCCTGTCTGAAAATAGTTATTTTCCAGTTCCGACATTCCCGAAGATTCATTTTTAAGACAGAGCCCGATGGTTAAAAACGTGGGTTTTATCTGTGTCATGGAGTATAATACAGGCGATTTTTATTATTCAGCACTGTTCCTCAGACTGCACAGATCAGACCGCATTATTATCTACTGGATAAGAGTGATCGTCATACAAATCATGGGGTTCCAGGGCAAAAAGATTTATCAGCAGATTGTAAAAACAGAAGAAACATCTGCGGGCAGAAAAAAATTTTCCTATTATCAGGCAATATAGCAAATCATTGGAGAGTATAAATGAGCATCGCATCAGTAAAGGATGTGCTAATAGACAAAAAAATAGCTGTAGGTGAAACTGTTACAGTTAGAGGATGGATCCGCACCCGCAGAGATTCCAAGGCAGGAATCTCCTTTTTGGCAATCAGTGACGGTTCATGTTTCAACCCTATTCAGGCTGTTGTACCGAATACTGTCAGCAACTACGGCGATGTTCTCCGTCTTACCACAGGATGCTCTGTCAGTGTAACAGGTGAGCTTACTCCATCAGAAGGAAGCGGACAGGCCTTTGAAGTAAAGGCTTCAGAAGTGGAAATTGTCGGCTGGGTTGAAGATCCTAACTCCTACCCTATGTCTCCGAAGCGTCACACTGTCGAATATCTGCGTGAACATGCGCACCTCCGTCCAAGAACGAATATCATCGGTGCCGTCATGAGAGTAAGAAACTGCCTGGCACAGGCTATTCACCGTTTTTTCCAGTCTGAGGGTTTTATGTGGGTTGCAACCCCGCTTATTACGGCTTCTGACTGCGAAGGAGCAGGAGAAATGTTCAGAGTTACAACTCTTGATATGGACAATCTTCCAAAAACTCCAGACGGAAAAATTGATTACGACAAGGATTTTTTCGGCAAGGAAGCCTTTATGACAGTATCCGGACAGCTCAGTGCCGAAACCTACGCCTGTGCTCTGTCCAAAGTCTACACCTTCGGTCCTACCTTCAGAGCAGAGAATTCAAATACTACCCGTCATCTGGCAGAATTCTGGATGATTGAGCCTGAAGTTGCATTCTATGATCTCAATGACTGCGCAGGACTTGCAGAAAGAATGCTCAAATATGTATTTAAGGCTGTTCTTGATGAAAGAATGGATGATCTTGAATTCTTTGCACAGCGTGTGGACAAGGATGTTATTGATCGTCTGCAGAGATTTGTTAGCTCAGACTTTGCACAGATTGACTACACTGATGCCGTGGAAATTCTGAAAAACTGCGGAAAGAAGTTTGAATTTCCTGTAGACTGGGGTACAGATCTTCAGTCAGAGCATGAACGGTATCTGGCAGAGGAACACTTCAAATCTCCTGTCGTTGTTAAAAACTATCCTAAGGATATCAAGGCATTCTACATGAAACTGAACGACGACGGAAAGACTGTGGCCGCCATGGACGTGCTTGCTCCAGGAATCGGAGAAATCATAGGAGGTTCACAGCGTGAGGATCGTCTGGATCTTCTCGACAGGCGTATGGAAGAAATGCACCTGGATCCAAAAGCGTACTGGTGGTACCGGGATCTCAGAAGATACGGTTCAGTACCTCATTCAGGCTTTGGTCTTGGCTTTGAACGTCTTGTTGTGTATGTTACCGGTATGGGCAACGTCAGAGATGTTATTCCGTTCCCTCGCACACCAAGAAATGCTGAATTCTGATTAACCGAAAATAAACACCGCGGGCGATTCGATCTGATCGCCCTTTTTTAAGCAAATGATGTACCCGTGGAATCATCTCAAAATTAATTGTAATTCTTAAACCCTCGAATAATGTAAGCATAGTCCCCATTAGGTTCTATTTTTTCAATATCAACTGTTTCAATCTGTTCATCCGAGATTTTGATTGAGCATTCGTATTTGTTCTCATCAACAACACATTGAACGTTCAATCCTTTTTTAGTTTTTGTGTTGCTTATATAATTCACCACAGTCTTGATATCGAGCAAAGGTTTACCTTCCCAATTCTTGGTTATATAGCAAAACAGTCTGTGCTCTACCTTGTTCC
>CADBNP010000193.1 GCA_902796095.1 uncultured Aeromonadales bacterium
CAGTATTTCTGGGAGCACCCTCTTGAAATTTTGTATATCTGGCAGGGTGGACTGGCAAGTCACGGCGGTGTGGTCGGTGCAGCCATAGCCTTTACGTGGTTCTGTATCAGAAACAGAGAATTCAGTCCCATGTGGATGCTTGATCATATGTCTATTGCCTTTGGTGTCGGTGCGGCATGCATCCGTCTTGGCAATTTTATGAATTCTGAAATAGTCGGTATTCCTACTGACGGTACCTACGGTATTGTTTTTGATCGTCTTGGGACGCAGCCTCTTCATCCTGTCATGCTGTATGAGTCTTTCTGTTATTTCATGTGCAGTTTTACTGCTCTTGTTCTTTACAAACTGAAGTTTGGCAACAGACCGGGATTTATGTTCGGAACCTATATAGCCATGGCATTCACTTCAAGAATGATCCTGGAGGTTGTAAAATCCGGTCAGGCGGAGTATGAGATAGAAATGAATGAATATCTGTCCCAGTATGTATCGCTTCCGTTCTTTGTTTCCGTCGGAATGCTTCTCAGCATTCCGTTTATTCTGGTAGGAATAGGTTTCATGATTTACGGCATCACGCATTATGATCCTGACAGTGAGAAGCCGCTTTCATGTACGGATGCGGCAGTTCCAGCTCAGAAGTAGTAGCATCTCCTCTTTCTCTTTAATGACTGTGAGACTGTTTTTTTCTGTGCCGGCAACATTCCGGATTGTGTACAGGTATATGTTTAATTGTTTGAGTAACTGAATTTTCTGTTTTTGTTATGAGTAGTTTAAGTTCGTCATCATCTTCAAAACTTTTCACTGTGCTTCATTGGAGAAAGTTTTTTTCATCTGATGAATTGCTTACTGCCCACAGATGCTCAGTAGATGAATTGTCTGTAAATTATGATGACGAACAGATGAAAACCGTTCGATCAATGAGCGGTAAGGTAACTTCAGACGGAGCTGTTTATGAAACGTCCATAGATCGTTTTCCTAATATGCGGAATATGAACTTCGGAGTTTCGGACTATCACTGCTCCTGTCAGCAGTCACAGTGCAGCAGTTCCTTTTGTCCGCATGCTGCCGCCCTTCTTCTCAAGTATGAAAGATTGAATGGCGTGATTACGATAAGTGAAAATGAGGAACAGTACAGTGAAAGACTGAAGCAGCAGCAGGTACAGCGTGTTCTTGACAAGATCAGCAAGGACAGGGGCGTTACATTTGATATTCGCCCGATTTCTGAATTCAGTATTTTTTTCCATCATCAGGGTCAGTTATGTGAAGACTATATTGATTTCATCAGTCTTCTGAAGCGCTTTGTCAGCCTTCCTGCAACAGAGAACCGGGCAAGAGAGATCCTGTTTTCGAAGACAATGGAACTGGAAAATACAGAGTACACTGTTGATGACAACTTCAGGATCTGTCTCAGCACTGACGTAACCTACTCTGATCTGTTTGATAAAAAGCACTCGTTCAGGATGCTTCTGAATTCTGAAATGGTGATATGGCAGGATCTGTCTCTGAAGGAACTGGATCCCCAGGATATTGTTCAGGTAGAGGTTCCGTATCCTAAGTTCAAATGGCCGGATAAAAAATTTCTTAATGAGTATCAGATCGCAGCATTGGAACTTGCGTGGCAGTGGTACTGTGTCAATTCATATTCCAGGGTAAAGTCATCCTTCATGGGTGAACTCTTTGTGGACAAAATGCAGTCTGCCATTGAAAATGGAAGATACGATCGATACCTCAAAAGCAATGATTTGAATTTTCTGCTTCAGGACAAAACAGAAAAGAAAAAATCCGCAGTTTTGCTTATTCCGAGGATTACATTTGACTGTCATGGGGAAAAAGGCTTTCCCCAGGTTAATCTTTCCTTCAGTGTTCAGGATGAAAACGGGAAAAAGTATTTTCTTGACAGTCCCTTTGAGCTTGTTTTCAGTCATGAAAATGGCGGACGTTTCATTTTGCCAAGAAACAGGCAAATTGACTTTTCCTGCAGTGAGTTTGATGAGAGGAGTTTAAAATATCTGGGTATTATCAAAAGAATAGTGAGTACCGCCAGCGATTTTTTTGATTATGTCAGGAAGGTAATTTCTGAAAAAAAATACCCCGGTATGGAAGATGATTATTATGAAGATCCAGTAAATTTTTTCGATGAACTCAGGGATTATTACGGATACGCCGCTTATATTCCTCTGAAGGGTGAATTTCTTGATATCTTTTATAATATTGCTGAGAATTCCACGGTTGATTTCTGCCTCTCTTCTTCTGAAAAAGCAAAAAATGAGTCAGTTTCCGGTTTCATGGTAGGAGGATCCGAGGATCTGGTTCTGAATTTTGAACTGAGCTGTACCGCAAAAAAGACGGGAGGAAAAACAGTCAGTGAAGTGAAATTTTCAGGCAGTATGCCTGTGATCCTGAAGGGTGAAGGAAGTCGTTGCTACATTGCAACAAAAAACAGAATGCTGAAAAAGAATGAGGAAGAGCTTGTCATTCTTGAGAATCTTTCCAAATCCGTGACCGGTTTCGGTGATTTTTCTCTTACATTTGATGAAAGCAGGTTTTATGAATTTTTCTATAACATCTATCCTGCCATCAGTTCAGATCCGCTTTTCCACATTGATACCAGTCTTACTCCGGAGGAGATAGAGAAGCTTGCCGGTATCAGCGGAGAATATATCTTTTACCTTGACGTTCTGGATAAAACCAGAGAGAAGGTGACTGTAAGCCTTAAGTGCGAGATTGTCTACGGGGACAGCAGGTATGTCCTGGGAGATGATCCGGATGAAAAGCAGGTCATACGCAACAGAGCATTTGAACAGCGTGTCATCAAGGTGATAGAGGAGCAGTGCTGCGGTCAGAGATTAGAAAATCCGCAGTGGATCTGGAATCTGGATTTAAACACAGAACTTAAGGATTTCCTTACTGATAAACTCGAACATTTTCATGTTTTCGGGCAGGTCAACGGATCGGCAGAATTCAACCGGCTTCGGACAAGAAGAAGTGTAAGGCTGGATTTTGATATAGTAAAGTCCAGCAATCTGCTTGATCTCAGACTTACAGGTGACGTGGATGTGGATGAGCTGTACGATCTTCTCCAGAGTTACGCTGACAATAAAAAATGGTATCGCCTTTCCAGTGGAGAATACGTATCGTTGTATGATGATCCGAGCATTGAGCAGGCATATTCTCTGCTGAAGAAACTTAACATCATGCCGGCGGATGCAATTTTCCAGAGTGCAAAAATACCTTTGTTCAGATCTCTTTATCTTGAACAGCTTATTCAGGAACGGAATGAAATCGTCTTTTCAAAGGACAAATCTTTAGATGAACTTATAACCAGACTTTCCGAGGTTAAGAATTCTGAATACAGAGTGCCGGACAATCTCGGTGAAATAATGCGAGAATACCAGATCTACGGTTTCAAGTGGCTCAAAATAATGCTTCATTCCGGTTTCGGTGCCGTTCTTGCCGACGATATGGGACTGGGCAAGACTCTTCAGATGATTTCAGTAATCTGGTCTGAAATCGAGGAGCGCAGAAACAGCGATCCGGATAATACTGAGCATTTTCTTTCTCTTGTAGTCTCTCCTTCATCCCTGGTTTATCAGTGGTGTCAGGAATTCAACCGATTTGCTCCGGCTGTGAGAGTCTGTCCGATGGTGGGCAATTCGGCGGCAAGAAAGGTTTTAAGAGACAGGATAAGTGAGGTTGATGTCTATGTCATGTCTTATGAACTTCTTGTAAAGGATGTGCCTTTCCTTCGTGAAATTAATTTCGATCTGGTTGTGCTGGATGAAGCCCAGAAAATAAAGAATTACAAGTCTCTGACGGCAAAATCAGTAAAACTTCTCAATTCACAGTACAGGGTTGCAATGACCGGAACTCCGATTGAGAACAGACTGGCAGAGCTCTGGAGTATTTTCGATTTTATCATGCCGTCATACCTGTATTCCTTTGAGGACTTCAGCCACAATTTTGAGTTTCCTATAGCCATGCTGGAAGATAAGAGTGTGGTGGCAACTCTTAAGGCAATGGTGTCGCCGTTTATTCTGCGTCGTCGGAAAATAGATGTGCTTAAGGAACTTCCGGATAAGATTGAGGATGTTGTGTATGCTGTCATAGACGGAGAACAGCAGAAGCTGTATGACGCTCAGGTTTTGAAGCTCAAGAATATTATAAGCAATTCTGACAGAAAGAATCTTGATACCTTTGTCGTGCTTTCCGAACTTCTGAGAATGAGACAGCTTTGCTGTCATCCGTCTCTGGTCTATCCCGGCTATTCAAAGAACAGTGCCAAGACTGATATCTGCATTGAACTTGTGGAATCTGCCATGGAGGCAGGGCATCGCATGTTGATTTTCTCTCAGTTCACATCCATGCTGTCCATTATTGAGCAGGAACTCGACAGGAGGCAGATCCCGTATTACAGCATAACCGGAAGTACACCGAAGGAAAAGAGGGTTGCACTTGTGGAACAGTTTAACAATGACACTACGCCTGTTTTTCTTATATCTCTAAAGGCCGGTGGCACAGGTCTTAATCTTACCGGAGCAGATACTGTTATTCACTATGATCCATGGTGGAACATTGCCGCTCAGAATCAGGCCACAGACAGGGCTCATCGCATGGGGCAGACCAGGACAGTTACTGTTTACCGTCTGATCATGAAGGGTACAATCGAGGAGAAGATTATGAAACTGCAGGAGGGAAAGAAGGATCTTGCAGATTCGATTCTGGAAGGAGAGCAGAAGTCTCTCATGAATATGTCCAGAGAGGAACTTCTTTCCATTCTGTCATAAAGTAAAAACCTGCAGGACTGATAAATTCATGCAGGCTTTTAATCTGTTTTGTTTTATTTATGTGTTCAGCTATTCCGTTACTGAATCTTCAATGGAAGGCGCGAGAAGTTTGTTTACTTTTTTCTCAATATTGCTGATATCAACTTCGCTGAGACCGAGCTTGTATTTGTCTATGCTGTCGGTAAATCCCGGAACTCCAAGACGTGCCGCAAAGTAGGCGTAGAGATATGACTGCTGATGATCCACGGCAATGCCGTCACCGAGATAATACATTTCCGCAAGTCTGGCCTGGGCAAGAGGAAATGCGTGATCTGCTGATTCGCGATACCATCTGAATGCTTCCGCTTTGTTGCCGCTGCTGTACATAAATGATCCCAGTTTGTATTTTGCAAAGGACGAACCGAGATTTGCGGCCTGGACATACTTTTCGTATGCCTTGTCCCGATTGACTTCTGTTCCGAGACCCATTTCATACATGAAGCCGAGTTTCTTGAGAGCCTCCACGTTATTGTTCAGTATCGGATTTTCAAGCCATTCGAGAGCCTTGGCATAATTCCTCGGAACACCGAATCCGTCAAAGTATGCACATCCCAACTCCATAACTGCCGCATCAATTCCGGCATTGGCCGCAATCGTTATGTTCTTTATATACTCGTCAAGGTTTCTGCCCGGAAATCTGTGCTGGATATAAGCCTGGGCCAGATTGTAGTTTGCATCGGTCATACCGTGCTGTGCCGCTTTCTTGAACCATTTTATCGCCTGATAGTAGTTTGCTGCACTTGCATTGTCTGTATAGTAGATAAGTCCGAGTGCACATTCCGCCTGAGGATTGCCAGCCTTGGCTGCTATCAGATAGTAATGATACGCCTTCTTCTGATCTTCCTTGATCCTGTCGCCGCATGCATACATGTCTCCAAGTTCAAATGCAGCCTCCGGGTAGCTGTGATTTGCAGCCTTGGTGATCCACATCAGTGCTTCTGTAGGATCCCTGTTGGTTCCAAATCCTCCCTCGAACATTTTTCCGATCTGATATTCAGCCTCCGGAATTCCGGCTGATGCCGCCTTGAACATCCAGTTGAATGATTCTGTCGGATTTACCATGCAGCCTTTTCCTGTCTTGTACATTTCACCCAGCATGGTCCAAACCCTAGGATCCTCGTTTTCCATGGTGAATTTAAGACAGCGTTCAAAGGCCTTTTTGTAGTTTCCGTTCTTATACAGCTGTTCACAGTCGGAATATGTTATGGTGTTTTCATCTCTCAGACCGATTGATCGTGCAAAGTTGTCAAAAAAACCCATAAAAACCTCCGCCTGTTACCGAAAAAGAACTCAAGAAAATCAGAAAACAACTACCCATACCTGTTATATTTATTATGTAATAAGTGCAAAGAAAAGAATGTTTTTAAGATCATATTCTGATACCTGTTTCAATATTTTTTGATATCATTGCCGTCAGAGGATTTTCTGATTCTGTATGCAATGAACAGGATCCTGAATTGAAGTGCGTGCTGTCACTCAATCAGTCATAAAATCATCGGGTTTTGTGTGTTTGTTTTTTGAGGTGTTTTGCTGTTATGAAAGGTTTCCTGGCTGTATTTCTGGCTGTCTTTCTTATTTGCGGTGGGGTTCTGTTCAGTTCGTATAATACTCTTATAGGATTAAAGCACGATGTTCAGGAAAAGGCGGCTGCAATAGATTCTCAGCTGCAGCGCCGTTCGGATCTTATTCCTAATCTTGTAACTACGGTCAAGGCTTTTGCCAAGCATGAAACTGATGTTTTTAAATCTGTTACTGATGCTCGTGAGAGAATGATGGCTGCCGGTTCAATGTCTGAGAAATCAGCAGCTTCCGCTGAACTGTCAAGTTCTCTTTCCAGACTTCTTGCTGTTGCGGAAAGCTATCCGGAACTTAAATCTGACAAGGTATATGTCGGTTTGATGGATGAACTGTCAGGTACAGAAAACCGTATAGCATATGCACGTGATCAGTATAATGCCAGGGTCAAGGCGCTGAATCAGACCATAGAAAAAATTCCGTATGTTATGCTTGCTCCTTCCATGAATATTCACCCGGCTGAGTACTTCCGTGTTGAAGAGGAGTCAAAGAAGAACGTAAAGGTTGATCTGGATCTTTAATCTTTCCTGATTATGCCATGGTTGATGAGTGCCGCCTGACTGTTGCAAACCTGAACAGCCGGCGGCCTGTTTGATCAGAATAAAGTTTATTTTCATCCCCATCTCTCTGAACCGGATGTTCCGCTTTTTTTCTGGCATATCAAACGGTATGTATGTCTGACGGTTGGATTTTTTGTCTCTGCTTCTGCTGTTTGTTTTTTATGCCTTATCGCGTTCTGTGAGAAAAGTGCCGTAGCGATCTTTCAGTCCTTCAGACTGGCAAAACAGCTGAAAGAAAAAACGGCTAAAATATGTTAGAATCCTAACTCAGATTTAAGATCTCAGATTTTTACAGGAAAACACATGGAAAAAGTCATCTCAAAAATTATCGGTGCCGTTATTGTGCTGGCAATCGCAGGTGTTCTTCTGTATGTTTTTCTTGTATACATCCTGCCGGTGCTTATTATAGGCGGACTCCTTTTCTTCTTTCTTAGAAAACTGTACAGATATCTTGGAAGAATAAGACGATCAACAGATGATTACCTGACTCTTACCTTTGTTCCCCTTGGTTATATTACATCCAGATCTTCATCTGCCGGTGATCTCAAGTATATGTATGTGGACAGTGTTCTTGAGAAATTTGATATCAGTCCGAATCGTTATCAGAGAGCCCGCGAGTTTATAGAAGTGGGAGGAAAGTCCTCCGCCCATGAAATATCAGAGATTATTTCAAAGTACCGTCAGTACTGGGAAAATCCTTCTGCCAGAAGAAGAATTTTTATTTCGCAGATTTCTGTTTTATTTTATGACAATTTACTGACGAGAAGTGAAATCAATCTTTTTTTTGAAGTTGCAAACTGGTACTGCTATACAAGGGAAGAGGCACAGGCATTGCTTGATTCCCTGCTCAACTTCAAACAGTTTACCTACGATCCCGAAACTGACAGTTATTCTCCTTTCGGTTTCGGCAGTTGGAACAGCGGTGAAAGTGAGTCCGGAAATACAGACGGGGACGGTTACGGCGGTTTCGGAAGTTCATATAACTCTGCCAGAGAACTTGAGGATGCATACCGTGTGCTTGGTATAGATTCCTCCACATCTGATAATGATGCCCGTCATGCGTATAAAAAACTCATGTCAAGATATCATCCTGACAAGGCCATTGCACAGGGGCTCGGAGACGATGGCGTCAAAAGGTATACAGAGCTGAGTCAGAAGATAGGAAAGGCCTGGGATACTGTTAAACAATACCGTCATATAAAGTAGTCTGC
>CADBNP010000194.1 GCA_902796095.1 uncultured Aeromonadales bacterium
CTGTCCTGCAGATTCTGGATGCTGTCTGACTCTCCCTTTGCAACTGATTTGCAAGCATCCTTCAGCGTGTCCTTTATATTCTGCGGAAGCTTGTACCCTCTTGTTACAGAGTCGAAAAAAGCCTGTGCAGTCTCAGAATTTCTCATGAGATACCAGTCAAGCTTAATCTGGGAGAGAAACATGTATTCAGTAAGAAAAATTCTGAATCTGAAATTGAATTCGTCAGTCTTCTCCTTGCTGAGTTCTCCGCTGTCCGCGCAGGCACCTGCCACTCCGATCAGCTCCCTGGTGACGCTTTTTTCTATCATTGTCAGATTTGTGTGGAGTCTGCCTTCATCCATGGTTTCTGAAGGATTATCCGCCGTAATATCGTTTACGTAGGAGTTTATTCTTTTTGAAACAAGCTGAATACAGACCTCCTTAAGCAGATCTGCACACTCACGGTATTCATCTTCCTTTTCATCCTTGGTGTACACGGCAAGTCCCACCGTAAGCTTGGTGACTGCATCCATGGTTTCATGAAAATCTTCTTTTTTCAGTCTTTCCTCAAGTATTGGTGCAAATTCCTCTTCGTAGGATTTTGCGTTTATTTCACCTGTCATGTTTTTCTCTGCTGAATGTTAATGGTGAGTATTTGATATCATGCTTCTCACTGATATCAGGGTGCTGCAGTGTTTTTTAACCCGCCTTGTCAGGATCAGTGCATGATCCTTTCCAGCAGTGTTGATACGCTGTCGCCCTCTCTGTATTCGGTGACATAGGATCGACCTATAAAGGCTCCGTTGGTCGTATCAGAAACCAATCTGCTTAAGCGGTTTGCCACCAGTGCACCGTTGGCTGGATTGTCATCTTTAATTATGACGAGATATTCATCAATCGCCAGCTTTCCAACGTAGTCTTCGGAACGGATGCTCCTTCTGAAAGCTTCGGCAATTTTTTTATACAAAGCACTGTTTGAGGCCGGCTTTATAACTTCTTCTGTATTTAAAGGGGTTTGCTGAGTAACAACCATGCGTATAAGAATAAAATTATCGTCGTACCGCAGGTGATTCAGAATGAACTCATTCAGTTCTGTCATTGCATCACATTTTTCACCAATTTTCTTTGGCTGAACTTTGTTCCTAATCATGATTTTCTGTACCTCCACCAAAGCTGAAATATTCAGCCATCAGGTTCTTTCTTATTTTTATTATAATTTTTTTTACGATTTTGTTTTCGGGTGACGGGATGCAGAGAGGTTTGTGCGGTGTTTTTGGAAGAAAAATTACCAGCTGGTTCTGCTCAAGATCTGTATACTGGCATTCCTGTTCCAGCGGCAGAAAGGCCAGATCGTCCGACTCCAGTCTGTCAGTTTCCAGCTTGCCTTCGTATGAACCTATCATATAACCGTAGCGTTCCTTTCCTTTAAGAACGATCTGTACATCTGCATATTCATGATGAAGTTCAAGACTACGCTTTGACTGCTCTTCAAGCTGATCCTCTGATATTGTGGCTGTTATATCGTTATTCAGCAGACTGTATTTGCCGTTCTTACCCAGCTTTTCAAATTCCAGGGCTTTCTCTACAAGCTTTTCAAGTTTTGGATTTACCGAAGATATGTTTTTTATATCTGTAACTATCATTTTACCTCCTTTTCTATCAGTTAATTATCGGTATGTCATTACTGTCCGCAGGGCAACGGCATTATTCACAACACCCCATGCTAAATATAACAAACATACATTGCCATGACAAAAGATTGAGATTTTTTTTGTGAATTATTCGCTGTTCCGGAGAAAAAGTTTATTTCACAGTCGGGCATGTATCTGCAGTCATGAACTTCTGGATTCATCCTGTACTGTTTCGCAAGTTAAGGAATTCTAATTTGCTCCTGATTGGAGGGGTTTCCGGTTTAACATTAGATTTCGCTTCGTATGCATGTTTGACGTCAGGTAGAGTTCTGCGTCATGAGAACTTTGGATCATGGAATCATGTACATTACTGCAGTGTCAGAAAATCAGTCATGAGTAAATGTCTGCAGGTTTAGTCTGTGACTAAAAATGAATGTA
This sequence comes from uncultured Aeromonadales bacterium, assembly GCA_902796095.1. Lineage (GTDB taxonomy): Bacteria > Pseudomonadota > Gammaproteobacteria > Enterobacterales > Succinivibrionaceae > UBA2804. The sequence goes on from CADBNP010000194.1 coordinate 2,049, forward strand.
TAATGCAAATCTGAAATTTTGGGTTTCCTGCGTTTGGACAAAATAAGGAGTGTGTTCTTGAACGATAATCAGAAAAATCTCATTAAATGCTTTAAACAGCTGCTCAGGGAGGAAAAATACAGTTCCCAGGCGGAAATAGTTGAGGCCATGAATAAAATGGGGTTCAGCAATATTAACCAGTCAAAGGTTTCGCGAATGCTTACCCGATTCGGTGCGGTTCGTACAAGAAACACCAAAATGAATATGGTTTACTGTCTTCCTGTGGAGCTTGGCGTTCCGACTATCAACAGTCAGCTGAAGAGTCTTGTTCTTGACGTAGGTCACAATGGATGCCTTATTGTGATCCATACTAGTCCGGGTGCCGCTCAGATGATAGCCAGAATGCTGGATTCTCTCTCTAAAAGCGAAGGAATACTTGGAACAATAGCCGGCGACGATACCATATTTATTACTCCGGTGGAAATTGAAAATATTGAGGATCTCTGTGTTTCAATCCAGGAACTGTTCGAACAGGCTGATTAGACGCTTTCAATTTTCAGATCTGCTGAATCGAAGCATTATGAACTAATGTTTTTTGCTCGTTTCCATTTGAAAATTGATCATTATCGCTGTTTAATTTTTTCAAAGATATATAATGTTGACATTTTACTGGGCGGATGTTTTTAAAAAATAAGATGATGAACAATCTGTGCTGGCTCTGATTTGAAATTCACCGGTAAAACAATCCTTTTTTATTCTTTTTTGTGCTTTATCTGTTGTCTGACATTAGGCCGGGATAACTGGTAATCGGTTGATTCTGTAAATTTGGACTTTTTAAGATGTTTCTAGAGAAATTTCGTGACAAGTGTGTTCGCATTCAGTATCACGTGGGAAATGACAAAGAGGAAGTTATAGGGCATATAGACTCTGAAAATCCGAATTTTTTATTTCTTCGTGAAAGAAATCAGATGATTAAGATATCTCTGATTGCTTCTATTCTTGAAGAACCGGAAGTTCCTCAGCAGCAATCCTCAGCCGGTACCGGGGCGTCCGCCAAGCAGTTAAATTTACCAAAGGAATTTGAGGCAACCACGGAAGTTGCAGTTGATCCTCTGATGGATGGATTTGTCATGGCAAATGCAGGGCTGTCAGCAGATGCCGGTCAGCAGAAATCCGCTCCTGTTTACAACAATGTATCCAGTGCGGCAGTTCCGCCGGTATACAGCTCTCCTGTACAGACTCAGGTCCAGACACAGCAAAATCTGGCACAACCGGTTCAGTCACCACTGTTTTCTGAGGTTAAGACAGTTCCTCCTGCTCAGGCAAATACAAATGTTCAGCCTTCTCAGGAATTTCAGAATCAGCAGACCTGTCAGAACGCAGCACAGGCACCGTCTTTACAGCAGTCGGCAGAATATTCCGAAGTTCAGAATATAACCGGAAACTATGGAACGGCAGATGTTCAGAAGAATGATACTTTAAATCAGCCGGTTGCAGGTTTTTCGCCTTCGTTCTCTTCAGAACAGAGCAGCCAGTCTGATGTAACAGACGGACAGACCGGTTATGCCAGAAAAACTGAATTATCTAGTACAACAAAGAAACTTCAGACTCTTGATCTGTCAGCTCTGTTTGTAAATTCACAGCAGCAGGTGCCTGCATCTGTTCAGACAGCCCCTGCAGCAGACAGTTCTCAGCAGAACCATGCACAGACTGATAATACTCCGGCAGCTGTGAATGCTCAGCAGAGTTTCTTTCAGAACGTCAGTCCTTTTGCAGCAGAGAATACTCAGCCGTTCCAGGTTCAGAACAGCGGGACTTCAGCTGCAGAAAGTAATAACAGCGGTCAGACTCAGACCGGAACCTATCAGCAGCCTTCAATGTTTGATACTGTTTTCAGATCTTCTGACTACATAGAAGTTCAGCCGGAGACCGTCAGAAGCGATACCCTTAACCAGAGTTTGAATGTTCCTGGATCTGTTCACGATGCCTCTGCCGGCGTTTCCATGGAAAATGTTACTCCTACTGCTGAGTTGAGCGGAGGTTTTGCTTTTGGTGCGGTACAGGAATCCCAGACGGCACAAATTCAGCCTGTTGCCGAGTCGACACCGGTACAGCCTGTTTCTGAGATAGCTCCGGTTCAGCAGAATGCCGCCGGTTCGGAGAATGCTGTTCCATCTGTTAAAGAGAAAAAACAGCCGACTGATCAAAAGATTGCCGAAACTGTCAGGAAATCTGAGACCGGGACGGGA
>CADBNP010000195.1 GCA_902796095.1 uncultured Aeromonadales bacterium
GCCTCCCGTTCAGAGTTTCCGAATACTGTTTTAACAAAAATATTGCCGGAGGATGCACTTCCGTTAGGATAATGCATCATTACAGTAAGTGTTATTTCATGACTGTCGACAGTAACTTTTAAGTTTCTTGCTATTCTGAAATTCTGATTTCCCGTGCTCTTTACTGAAGATATGAGGTGCTTGTGGGTTTCGGAGTAGATGCGGTGATCCAGCCAGCCTCGGCTTATGTAGTTCATAAGCTTTGGATCGTTGGATGCCTGGATAGTTATGCACTTTGTTTTATTTCCTGAATACGAATATGCCGACAGCCAGCCCTTGCGTTTGAATGTCAGACAGAGATTGCAGAGAGCGGAGGTTACCGGATCCGGCAGATTCTCGGCGTTGATCCTCAGTACGGATCTGTTCTGCCTGATGGCATTTACGTAAATTGATGTCAGAATGTTCTTGATATTGTCGTAGTTCTGATAGATTACGTTGGCACATCCGTCACTGTCTGTCATTTCCTTGGTATAGGTGTCAAAACCGCCCGATACTATGCCGGAATTACTGAATACTAGTTCAAGTTCATCCGGGGAAAACTCATATGCATGGATTTTGAATTTTGTCTGCTCTTCCTTTTGCTCTGCTGCCCCGGTCTCAGGTTTGACTGTCTCCGGTGATCCTTCACGATCCGGAGTCACATCCGCCTGTCCGGCTTTTTCAGCACGTTCGGAGTCATTCTGTTCATGATCCCGGAAATCGCCGGAACTCATGTTGAATATCACCGGCATGTTCTGTTCAAAGGTCTCACAGTTGACCACATATATGCTGCACTGGGCAGTCATTTTTTCTATTTTTTCAGAAGTCAGATCGTGGCATACGAGCAGAAGTCTGTTGCCTGCATCCCTCATGTTTTCTGACAGAGTGGAAATTTCAAGGGCGGCTTTTTCATAATCTCTGAGAGCTGTTTTGATAAAGGTGAACTGCTCTCCGATTTTAACGGCCAGATCTATCACTATGCTGAGATCACCCCTGGTGAGTTCCACGTTTCTTGCAATGGAGAAATCAGCTGGATTTTTCTTTAGCAGGAATTTGTTTACAAGTGATGCCACATAATGGGAGAACCATCTGCCCTCAATAAAGGAGATGAGCCGGCTGGACGGCTCAGCCGAGAAAATGATGGTTCTCATGACCTTTTTGTAGGAGTAGTTGGAGATCATCCCGCTTTTGTTCAGTGCCATCATAATCTGGCAGGCACATCCGTTCTCATAGGAACTTTTGTCAAGAAGCGACAGGGTGCCGTTGTGATTTGCCGTATTGATGGATGTTCTGATGGTTGACAGGATCTGCTTTGCCAGAATGTAGTTTCTGCCGATAAGCAGTCCCGCAGTATCCACAACGGCAATATCAGAACTGTTTACCTGAGAGCCGGTAATGCTGATACCGTATCTCTCCACCTCGTTCTTTATGGAGTCGGCTGTAAGAAAATGGACGGGATCCAGCAGAATGTTTACCGGAGAAGGAGTCTCATTTGCGGTACTTACGGTTATGTTCATGCACATTCTGTCCAGGATCCTGGTGATTACATTTCTGAAGTCCCTGAGGGTGCAGATGTTGAATCCGTGTATTTCTGAAATGCCGGCGGCCTGCTCATCCGTAATGCCGCTGACAACCATAAGGGAGTTCTGGTGCGGAATATGGTACCTGGATCCGAAATTCTTGTACTTGGTTACGCTGTCCTGGAAAATGCCGGATTTGCATTCTATCCACAGCGGCTGGGCATTGATAAAGCCCAGGATATCCAGTTCAAAGTTGTTTCCGTCCGGCAGAGAGATCTGCAGATTGCCATAGGTTTCGATTTCGCAGTTATATTGCTTCCGGTAGCTGTCCAGCATTTTCTGGAGAGCATTGAAAATGTAGATTTCCATCCAGTGACCGGTAATAAAATTCACCACCGGCGGATTTTCAGACAGCTTGGCGTGGATTATATTTCTGTCCTGGCGGAAAAAGTAATTTTCCAGCATGGCGTTTTCAAACAGCACACTGCCGAGATTTTCGTATTTTGCTTTTACCTGCTTTGAGCATTTTGCCGTGCTGATCGACACTGGTTGCTTGTTGCTGGCTGAATACTTCAATGCCTTGAGGAACGGCTCTATATCGTCATAGTTGTCGCCTATTACCGATGCGATTCTCTCGAAAATGCTTCCGGCGTGAGGCATGTCCAGCAGTCGCAGGATTGTCATTCCGGAGCTTTTTATGAAGGAGTTGAGGAAGTAACCGGCAGGTACCAGTTCGGAAGCCTGCGGACCTGCGGTATCGGCGGCTGCCACTGCAGTCAGTGCGGCGGATCCTGATTTGACGGGATCTGCTCCTGAAGTCTCGTCTTTTGCTGATACCGGTGCAGTCTCCGCCACTGTATTGGTACCTGCCACAGGCTTGTTTAAAACGTCTGCTTTTGTTCCCGGCTGCTGAACGGCGGTATCTGTCTGCAGGACTCCGGCTTCCCGGACTGGTACTGTTCCGGAGGCTGACAGACGGCTGATGCTTTCAGATAAGGCAAAAATAGAATCCGCTATTCTGTCAAAGGTTCTGATCAGAGCCTCTGCCTTTTTCTTTCCGATTAGTTTGATGCTTCCCATGCTGCTCTCCATTAAAGATATTAAACAGAACAAAATGTAAAAAGATGAACCAATACCTGCAGGTTCATCTGCAATCTTATGTTTGGAGAAATCAAATGTCTGTGATTATGATCGACTTAAAAATAATCCGAAACAGTTCCTGACCTGTCTTATTCCGGAAATTGTGAACTGAGGAAAACTTCAGATTGTACTGAGATAAAATAAAAAAGGATCCCGAGCGGGGATCCTGTCTTTAAGTCTTTCAGGAGAGATTACTCTTCCTCAATGTTTATATAGGTCTTTTTGTCTGACAATTCCTTTGAGGCGTGTCCGAATACGCCGTCCAGGATGAAGTACATGTTCTTACCGTGTACCGCATCAATCAGCCCTTTGAGTGAAGCGAGTCCGCCAAAGTCGTCATCAATATTTGCTTCATCTCCCTTGTAGTGGGAATCTGCATAATAGCCGGTGGAATAGGTCTTGTTTGTATTTCCGTCGGTTGATTTCGGATTGTGGAACACCGGTGTAATCCAGAGAGTATTTGCACCCGAACCGCTGATGAAATCAAGAGACGATTTGATGCCTCCCATGGTTCCCTTGTGCTCGGACGGACCCCAGGCCTTGCCCTTGCCGTTGCCGTCACCGCCGTTCACAGCAGCCTCAACCATTACCTGGTAGATAATCAGACCGCATTTTTCAGGATTCTCGCCCTTGTAGCAGGTGAAGGAGTTGATGGTATCATCGAACATCTGTGCCATGTTTGATACGCTGGTTGCTGCCGTGACCTCGTAAATTGCATTGTCTGCATTTTCTTCGCCGGCTTCCACCTTGTAGATCTTGGCTGACCATGCCTCCATGTTGAATACAAGATCCCCGCCGAAGGCATCGGCATTGTTTACCCTCACATCGTCAGCTGTAGTGTCTATTACAGGAGTCAGCTTGCAGCTGTCGGCATTGACAGCCTTCCGGCAAAGATATTTCGAAACCTCGGTGTTCAGAGACAGAGTGCGATCCTGCGCAGAAGTTGACATTACGAAAACATATGCGTCATCGGAGTCATTGGCTTTCTTTACGTCAACGTAGAAATTGGCGCTGTCCTCACTGACAATAGTTCCGGATGTGGAATAGATATGGTAGCGTTTGCCGTTGAACATGGCGGGAGTTTCCGTTCTGAACTTCATCAGTGCCGCGGTTTTTTCTCTCAGTGCTTTCTGCCATGCCTTCAGCCCTGTATCATTGGATACACCCTGGGTTCTTGAGGCGTTGTCATTCCAGCACGTATCTCCGTTGCCGCAGTCATCGCCGTCGTTAACCCAGCCAGGCAGATAGTCGCCGTATTCGTCACCGTAGTATATGGTGATAGGTCCGGTGTAGGCTGTTTCAAAGGCAAGAGCCAGAAGATGCCTCAGTGAATATTCATCCTGATCCACATCAGCCTCGTTGACAAAACCGCTTCTGAAAAGCAGATTGCCCAGTCTTACAACGTCATGATTATCTATGAACATGGCCGGCATTACGTTTTTATCAGAATAACGGATATAGTTTCCGTATCCCCATCCGCCGGCGAGACTTTCTGCCGGAGCAAATTTATTTCCTGACTCTTCGCATGCCAGAACCTTGACCAGCTGATATCTGAGAGGAAAGTTGAATGCTGAGTCAAGGGCGTGATTCTTGAGAACAGACCTTTCAATCTGTGCTCCGTCTCCATCCCACACTTCAGCAACCGTAAAACCGAGAAGATTGTTCGCTTCAGCTGATTCCGCAACCTGGGCGCTGATTTCCTGCCAGGCTTCATTTGGAACCTGATATGCCTGATCAAGTCTCCAGCCGTCTATCTTGTACTTCTCCATCATGTTTTTTACAAGGAGTTTGAAGTATTGCTTTGTCTTGGCAGCGTTCCAGTCAAAACAGGTTTCATAGTTCTGGGCGTTCTCCTCCCCTCCCTGCATGTTTATACATGTGCCGCTCTTTACCGGAGATACCTTGTCTACACCTGGATCCGGATCAGGATCGTCACCGCCGCCGCCACCTCCATGTCCGCCGCCGCAGGCTGTCATGGTCATGGCAATTATTGAAGCAAGAACAGTTTTCTTTAAAACAAGTGGATTCAGCATAAAGTTCTCCGTTTAAATAAATTTGGAAGATTCTTGCATAAAACTGAATTTGATATATTGATGCGGATCAACATATCTGTTTTTTATAAAAAATTCTATTTATATTAAGGAGATGTGCGTCAATTTTTGAAGGGAACTAAGGATATTTGCCACAGTCTAAGTGTTGGTTTGTCTCTGATTTTTATTTGAGACTGCCGCATATGCACCGTCTGATCATGAACGTTTTATTAAGGAGGTCGGGCATGAAGGTTTATCACATGTTATTTATCGCATCAGTTCTTTTCCTTTCCAGTTCCGCTGCTGTATCCACTGAGCCCGGAACCAGCGACAGGGAGAAGGAAATTTCAGAACAGATTGTAAATATGAAAAATCCGTTTACCGAACAGGCTTCTCTTTCCGAGGCTGAGGCGAAAGCCGGATTTTCCATGAAGCAGCTTAAATACATTCCTTCCTATTATGATCCCGTACCGAAGATTTATGTTCTGGATGACGGTGTAATGATCCAGGTTGTATATGTGGAGCCCATGGATCAGAAGAGAATTACCTACAGAGCCTCAAAGAAGATCTCCACATCTGAAATGAACGGTGACTACAGTGAATATCCGGATGAGAGCAGACTGAAGATCGGTGATCTGAATCTTCTCGTAAAGGGAAGCGACGGTGTGATCTACACTGCGGAGTGGGCTGCCGGCGGTATAAATTACTGTCTTCTCATTGATGACGGTATGGAGGAGATTGAGATTAAGGAACTGTTTCTTGGTGCCCAGGAGGATGTTCCGGACGGCGGATCGTAATCTGAAATCTTTCCAGTTGTTTGACGGATCGCAATGTGAGCTGATTGCAGAGCAGACAGGCATGGCATTGTCAGGATGATGAAGGAAGCTTCTTTGTCAGCGTCTTCCTTCATCGGGAGCGCCGCAGGGCGACTGCATGCGTCAGTTTTGTCTGGTGTCCGGACTGTCCGGAACAAGTTTTTTCATGCCGGCTCTCATTAATTCCACAGCCCTGTCCAGATCAGTCCTGTTTTCCTGTTCTCTGTGCTGGATAAAATATCCAATCAGAGCTTCCTGCTGTCTGTCCGGCCATTCTGTCCATTCCGCCGTATTTTCCGCAATCCATCTGATTACATGGGTAAGTGCCTGTTCGGGACTTCTGAGGCCATACGCCAGAGAGTTCAGGTTTCGAATATAGTTTCCGTCGGCTTTTTCCGCCCTTATCCCGTGTCTGAGCAGAAGAACTGCGGCTGCAGATGAAAGCTCCCTGTGCTGCCAGCCGGCGGAAAGAATGTATTCCCTTATGAATTCATCGTGCCATTCCTGCATAACTTCCCGCTTCAGACTGCCGCCGGTTTTCAGCATTACAACCGAGAACAGTCCGCTGGCGGCATCCTCTCTCATTCCGACTTTTACCGGAACGTAGCCGTTGCTCTGCCAGAATTTAAGGAGATCCTCTGCTATGCCGAAGGATACTCCGAAGAAGTCAGTACTGTCAGTCAGCTGATTTTCTGCATATCTGATCAGGGTTGAGCCGTAGCTGTTGCGGCGCAGCTCATCCGGAACAACTATCCGCACAATGCGGAAGAAACGGTAGTATCCCGCATTTTTGAATCCGCAGTGTGCCACCAGTGTCTGAGGGATCAGATTTCCTCTCGGGCGTCTGCGGTTCAGGAAAACCTCGGGTACCATGGCGTCCTTCATTTCTTCGCAGATTCCCCACAGTACTCCGTTTATTTTCTCCCGGTCGTCGGCAATGACGAAAAGACGGTTGAGGGGATTATCAAGAAGCTGTCTCAGATCTGACGGCGATGTTTTGTAATGACTCCCGCTCAGCAGAGAATAGATCCCGCCCAGCAGTTTTTCACTCTTCATGAGATCTCCGGCGTTTACCTCTCTGATCTGCAGCGTATCGGCCGGTACCACCCGCCCGTCAGGCGTGTGTTCCTCAATGCATCCCGGACAGAATATTTTCTTCCACAGTTTTCCGAGGCTGTCATCCTCATGTCTGAAGCATGTGTTCAAATGGTTGAGTCTGTATTTCAGACCTCTCATGTCAAGATACGGCAGAAATTTCAGCATGATTCCGGAACCGGTGCCCTCGTAGCCTTCCGTTGTTCCCGCAAGGAGAAGTCTGGCTCCGGTTGATACAAGCTCCTTGAGCTTTGGCAGCGGCACGGATGCAACTTCGTCTATCACAATGACATTCCTTGAGGAAAGTTCCTTCGCCGCTATGGCATCAATTCCGGTAAAGTGAACGTCGGGATTGTAGTCAAGGATCTTCTTTGCCGCGTGGGAAATCATGCCGGTCACCGTGATTCTGTACTTCTTTTTTATAAGTTCCCTCACCATGAATGCCATTCTTGTGGATTTGCCGCTTCCCCTGCATCCTGTTACAAGGAGAACCTTCAGCTGGTCGTCAGACAGAAATTCCTTCATTCTGTCTGTAAGTTCAAGAAAACTCAGATCGTAGTCCTTGTTCGGCCGCTCCTTTATTTTCAGCAGTTCATCCGTGTTGCTGCAGGAATCAATTTTTGAAAGACAGTCGCAGTCTGAGACAATATCGACCATTCTTCTCAGAAAGTTGTTGTGAAGCTGTACCTTCCGATCAGATTTGTAACGCAGTGCATCCTCGTCATGAAAAATTTCAGGGTTTGCAATTTCCCCGAAGTTCCTTGCACCGATAATCAGCATGCCTCCCGAGGTCACCATGCCTTCCAGTGATGACAGTACCTCGGGATTTACTCTCTGCAGAGCGGAGTATCCCACGCTGTTAAAACCCTCTCCGAGATGTCCGTAGGATTTTGATATGGTTTTGTAGTTGGTTTCGTCCACAACAAAATTACAGAGTTTCGAGAGAGCGGAGGAAACAAAGCTGTCTTCACCTTCAACGATTACCAGTTTTCTTTCTGTTTTCTTCATAATTGTACTCAGCTGAAAAGTTTGCAGTCATGCGGATGCCGGATGGATTTCACGATGTTCCAGAACAGTGCCGGCGTCAGGAACACCAGTCCTGAATCTGCGGCATGTCGTTTTTTCGCTGCAGTAGATCTTACTGTTTTACGGAACTGTGCATGGTGCCGGCAGGGATCAGGTTCCTACGCTATGATAAAAGAGGAACGCTCTGTACACTGATTAAAATCAGGTTTTGATTTGATATTTTGTGACATTTCGCCTGCTGCGGGAGAGATCCAGTGTATTTCCGCATATGTACAGTTCTCCGGTGAAGAATCGGTACAGAAAAAATATTCCTCTGTTAAAATCAAATCCATATCTCATCTTTGAGTTTTCTTTTTGCCGGTTAAACAAGATTTTTGCCTGCTAAACGGGTATAATCCATGAGGGGAGTTTTAACTGCCGTAATAGGAATCTGTGCATAAATGTTCGGTTTATTAAAGAAATCTGCCAAGAAGGGAAATGGGATTGCAATCGGTGTAGGTCCCACAGCTGTTTATTTTGTTAATAAAAATGCAAAGGAGATCTTCGTTCGAAAGGATGCTCCGGACAATACTGAACGTCTGAAGGTTATTTCCGATTATCTTGACAGTGTTGGAGCCACCAGATCTCTCAGGGTTACGATAGTTCTTCTCAAGGGACTTTACAATGTGATTCAGATTGACAAGCCGAAGGTTCCCGATGAAGAGCAGGCAAGTGCGATACCCTGGGCAATTAAAGACTTTGTGCAGGACCAGGTATCCAATCTTGCTGTTGATTACATTGACATGCCGAAGTCGCCGTCGTATCCAAATGACAAAATCATGGTTGTTTCGGTTGTGAAGTCTTTGATCAAATCCCTGATTACGCTTGTTGAATCATCTGCGACACTGGATCTCATTACGGCGGAGGAAGTAACTCTTGCCGATTTATATAGTGCGGAGGATGAGCACCCTCATCTGATGCTCTTTCAGCCGAACGGATACGAACTTACGCTTGTTGCCATATGGCATTCCAGACTCTTTCTTACAAGAACTCTGCGTGGGTACAGCGATCTGCCGCGATACCTGCCCGGTGCCGTTTCTTCAGAAATACTGGACAATATGTCCCTGGAAATGCAGAGATCCATTGACTACATGGTGGCTCAGCTCAAGCTCCCTTCACCCAAACTTCTGACTCTGGCTCTTGACTGTCAGGACAGTCAGAGTATAGCTGACTATATGTCTCAGACCTTTTCCTTTACTGTCAATGTGATAGGTGAAGAGGTAGGAAAGCAGTCAGTCGCCTATCTTCCGCTTGTAGCGGTTCTGGAACGCAAGGATGTTTCCTGATCATGAAAACAAGAATTAACCTGTATCTTCCTGAATTCAAGCCTCCCAAGGAGCTGTTGTCAGTTGCCAGGGTTGTGATGATAGCCCTTGCTGTTCTGGCAGTTATGATTCTCTGGGTACTGTACGCCCGTAATCAGGTCGCAGTCCAGCAGAAGAAGAACATGGAGCTGGTAACGAGGCTTAACAATGCCACCGAGGAACTTACCACTTTTCAGCGGGCTGTTTCCGAGCGTTCCTCGGGAGAGCAGCTTGAAGCTGAGCTTGAAAGAGCAAAGATCAGGTATGAGTCCAAGCGCCAGCTTGCCGATGTTCTCAGTCAGATGAAGAGTAATACCGAACAGCATTATTCCAGCCTGCTGCTGGAACTTGCCAGGATCAGCACTCCGAATATCGCCATCGAAAGCGTGAGTGCCAATGGACGCGTGGTCACCATCAGGGGAAAGACGGCTGATCCTGCGGCTGTTGCCGAATTTGTTGAAAGCTTCAAGAGACTTGATTATCTGCACAATCTGTCCTTTGCATCAGTCAATGTGGGGACTGAAAGCGGCAAGCAGTCGGGACTGCTTCAGTTTTCCCTGGTGGGATTTGATCCTTCAGGAACGGGCGGAAAGAAAGATGGAGGAAGTAAGTAATGGCCGGAACAGATGTTGCGAAGGCCGGCAAAAAGCCGTCGCTTGCCGACAAGTACAGGGAAATTAATACTAAATTTCTGAAACAGTCGCGTCGTGATCAGATCCTGATTCTGGTTGCCGCCCTCGTGGTTGTGATTATGCCGCTTTATATGTACGGCGTTGACAAATCGAAAACTGAACTGACCAAGGCCCAGTCTTCATATAAAAGCACCCAGAAGGAACTGAGCGATGTTGAGAGCGCCAAGAATGAGTGGATGGTCAGACTGCAGCAGGACCCCAACGAGGCTATGCGCAGGGAGATCGAGGAGTACAACCTCAAGCTCAAAAATCTTGATGCGTCAATGTCCAACTCCACGGTTGATCTTGTACCTGCCTTTGATATGCCGGGTGTTCTTCAGGATATGCTTTCCGCTGTCGGTTCGCTGAAGCTTGTATCCATGGACAGCATTCCGCCGATGGTGATTATAGAGGATGACAGGGGCGGGGTTTTCCTGTACCGTCACGGCACCAGACTTGTGCTGGAGGGCGGATATCTTGATACCATGAAGTATCTTCAGGTGCTGGAGAATCTGTCAAAGAAGTTTATGTGGGGGAATTTCAGCTATGAGCTCAGGGAATTTCCGAAGGGAACAATTACCATTGAAGTTTATACTCTCAGCAACAGCAAGGATTTTATAAGTGGCTAGATTACTATTCCTGGCGGTTTTCTGTCTGCCGCTCTGTGCCGGTGCGGAAATGCTCCGGGATCCGACCCAGCCTTTAAATTACACGGTATCCGGCGATGTAGCTCCTGCGGATTCCAATGGATCCCTTAAGCTTAGTGCCGTCTTTTACGGATCCAGACCCTATGCCGTGATCAGCGGCAGGGTCGTACATGTGGGAGAATCCCTCGGGGGCTACCAGGTCAGCAGAATTTACAATGGCGCAGTGGAGCTTAAGAACGGCGCCGAGACTGTTACACTGAAGATGCACCCGAAAAGTGTTGTGGTTGCTGAGTAGAGCGGCGTCAGGAAGGAAAAGTTAAAAAATATTGGATTATAGCGGCATAAGATGATGAACAAGGTATTTATAAAACTTACTGCTTTAATTACGGCGGTGGCACTGTCCGGGTGTGCATACAATCACAGAAAACCGGCGGAGGTTCAGGGTGAACTTCAGGACGCCATCCTTTCACATAATGTGGAGCTGCCCGGTGATGTTGCCGCCGAGATGAGAACAGCTTCTGGCGGCAGTTCCGGCGGTGTCTACGCTCCGACCCGCAGATTCAGGGTGCAGGCACAGAATATAGATGCGAAGGAATTTTTTGCCTCTCTTGTTACAGACAGCAACTACAGCATAATTGTGCATCCACAGGTAACCGGCAGCATCAGTGTGGATCTGAAGAACGTCACCATAGGAGAGGTTCTGAACGCGGTAAGCAGACTCTACGGATATGACATTCAGCAGAAGGATCGCATATTCTATGTCTATCCTTCAGACATAAGGACGGAAACATTTAATGTGGACTACCTTCTTGTTTCAAGAAACGGCAAGTCATCCCTCAACATTACCACCGGCGGCGTAAGCAGCAGTGAAAACGACAGCGACAGTGACAGTTCCTCCTCTTCATCATCATCTTCTTCTTCCGATTCATCAGACAGTGATTCATCCGAGGATTTCAGCGGAGAGTCCGGAACTACCGTCAGCACGGCTACGGAAAACGCATTCTGGACCGGACTGGAAAAGGCTCTTAACAATTTCATCGGAAAGAGTGCAGGCAAGAGTGTCATGGTAAATCCGGAAGCCGGTCTGGTTGTGGTAAGCGCGACTCCGTCAGAGCTCAGAACAATTAAAAACTTTCTGGACAGCGCCATGCAGCGCATGACCCGTCAGATCCTTCTTGAAGCAAAGGTGCTTGAGGTTACTCTGAACGAGGATTTCCAGCACGGTGTCGACTGGGATGTAATCTGGAACAAGGGACACACGGATAACGGATCAGTTACCTTCGGCGGTTTCACTCCGGCTGCTGATACCATCAACGCCACAATAGGCGGAATTTTTACCTTTAAGTTCCAGGGAAAGAATATAGCTCCGATTGTGAAGCTGCTTCAGACCCAGGGTGATGTCAGCATTCTTTCAAGTCCGAGGATCACTGCAAGCAACAACCAGAAGGCTGTGATCAAGGTGGGCAGTGACGAATATTTTGTCACAAGCATTGAAACAAGCTCCACAAGTACGGCATCAGGTACGACCACATCTCCGTCAGTTGAGTTTACGCCGTTCTTCTCCGGTGTCTCCCTTGATGTTACACCGCAGATTGATGACGACAACAATGTGATAATGCATGTTCATCCGGCTGTCATCAGCGTTGAGGAGCAGTACAAGCACCTGAGTCTCGGTACAGATATGGATGATATGAATATTCCGATGGCAAAATCCACAATCCGCGAGTCAGATACCGTGGTAAGAGCCAAATCAGGTGATGTTATTATCATCGGCGGTCTGATGAGTGAGCACAAGATTGATCGTGAGGACAAGATCCCGCTGCTCGGCGATATTCCTTACGTAGGCAATCTGTTCAAAAACGCCCAGAAGTCCACCAGCAAGGTAGAACTTGTGATCCTGCTTCAGCCGATTGTGGTTGAAAAGGATACATGGAAGAACGAGCTCCGCCGTTCCAATCAGCTTCTTGAAACCTGGTATCCCGATGCGGGATCTGCGGCGGAAAGAGGTCTGATTAAGGACTGAGACAGATGTACGAATCCTTTTTTGGTCTGAAGGAGCCTCCATTTGCTCTCACCCCCAATACCGGTTTCTACTATGGTCTGCCTCCGCATCAGGAGGCTCTCCAGGTGCTTAAAACGGCTTTGGAGGAGGGTGAAGGCTTTATCAAGGTTACAGGCGAGGTGGGCACAGGAAAGACCCTGGTTCTGCGCAAGCTGATGAATGCTGACTGGAGCTGGAATTTCGAGATTGCATATCTTCCGAATCCCTATCTTACGGCATCGGAGATGAGAGTATCTCTGGCCAGGGAGCTCGGGATTGAGAATCTGTCCGACGGCGGTGAACTTTCCGTTACCGATGCGATTAACCGCAGATTGATAGAAATCCACAGGGAAGGTCGCAGGGTAATGGTTCTCATAGATGAGGCCCAGGATCTGCCGGATGAGACCATGGAGGCCATACGGCTGTTTGGCAATCTGGAAACGGAGTCGGAGAAACTGATCCAGATTGTTCTTTTCGGTCAGCCTGAACTTGATCAGCGTCTGAACCAGGATAAATTCAGGCAGTTCAGACAGCGTATTTCCTTTTCATACAGTCTGAGACCGCTTAATTTTCCTGAAACCGAGGCCTACATCCAGTACAGGCTGAAGGTGGCGGGATATGAAGGCTACCAGCTCTTTACCAAAGGTGCAGTGAAGAAACTGTGGAAGGCGAGCAGGGGTGTCCCGAGACTGATAAATGTGCTGGCTCACAAGAGTCTTATGCTGGCATACGGCAGCGGAAGTCTCAGAATTAAGAGAGGCATGGTAAAGTATGCTGTTCTGGATACGCCTGATGCAACCGGATACAGATCAGGTTCGTCAACAGTTCTTCTTTCCATTCTGCTGATCCTGATTGCCGTTATCATCTGCCTTCTGAGTGAGGGCTGGTTTTCGTGACCTATTCTTTTGAGGTGTGAATGAGTGTCATTAATCGAATGCTGAAAGATCTGGAGAAGAGATCTGCCGGCGGAGATCCGAGCATATATCAGCCTGTGGCGCAGAGCAGTTCCAGAGGACTGGTTGCCGGTCTGACTGCCGCTGTTGTTATTCTTCTCGGAGCTGTAGGCGGAATGTTCTGGTATCAGTATTCGTCAAAGGCGGTCAAAGAGCCTGTTCCTTCCGTGCAGACAGCGAAAAACGAAGAACAGTCTGCAGCAAAAACGGAGAACCTGAGCGCTGCAGCATCGGAGTCTGACAATGAGATGACGGAGTCTGATGCTCAGAAGGATGTAAAGGACGAAGAGCTGGCGGCACTTGAGGATGAAATATACGGACCTGATGTTCCTCCTGTCGTGGAAACTGCCTATGTTGAGCCGAAGACACAGAAGCAGTCCCAGAGAACATCTGAGGAAAAGAAACCGAAGGTTATGCGGGTTCAGGAGGTCAAACTTACAAAGAAACAGGAGATAGACCTGGATCGCAAGGCTGTCGGCACAGCTCTTTCCATGGGAAAAATAGATGAGGCCAAGGAAGCACTGAGATCGATGCTGTCACGGGATCCTGCAAATACCTTTGCCCGGGAAAAGCTGGCGGCGCTCTTGTACGGCGAGGGCAGACTGGCGGAGGCCAAATCTGTTCTGAACCAGGGGATCTCCGGTCAGCCGTCCTACGGCAACTACCGTCTGCTTCTTGCCAGAATTCTCGTTGAGGAAAACCGCCGGCGTGAAGCTCTGGCCATTCTCACCGCATACTCTCCGAAGGCGGCAAAGGAAAATCTGGACTATCTGTCCATGGAGGCATCTCTTGCCACGGATCTTAACGAACCGCTGATTGCGGTTGAATCATACAGCAAGCTGACCAGGATCATGCCGAAGGAGGGCAAGTGGTGGTTCGGTCTGGCGATAGCATTTGATCGCCAGGGCACGGCATCCGCCGCAAAGGCCAACTACAGGCAGGCTCTCAATCTCGGTCTGCCCGAGGCTTCGCACAAGTTCGCACAGCAGAGACTGTCGGAACTGGGAGGGAGGAAATAATTATGGCAACCCGTCCGAAACTTAAAATGCGTCTCGGTGATCTTCTGGTCAATGAGAACATCATAACCGAGGAGCAGCTGGTAAACGCTCTGTCATATCAGAAGAAATCCGGCCTTAAGCTGGGCAAGGCACTGATTGAACTGGGATTTATAGATGAAGATCGTCTGCTTCATTTTCTTTCCCAGCAGCTTGGCATCCCGTATATTGATCTGTCTCATGTCTCGATTTCAACCGATGCGGTCAACCTGATTCCGGAGGTTCATGCCAGACGTTTCAGAGCCCTTGCCATCAATGTGGACAACAGCGACGTGGTTACGGTGGTCATGAGTGATCCGGCGGATCTGCAGGCCCTGGATTTCCTTTCCAATATTCTCGCTCCGCGGGATATCTCCCTTGCCATCGCCCGTGAAGATCAGCTTCTGCAGTATTTTGATCAGCTCTACCGCAAGACCAAGGAAATCGAGAACTTTGCCCATCAGCTCCAGGAGGAGTACAAGGGCAGTGACTTCGACATGGGGCAGGCCAACATTGCCGCCACCGAAAGCGAGGCCACGGTTGTCAAGCTGCTCCGCACCGTGTTTGAGGATGCCATTCAGGTTCATGCCTCCGATATTCACATTGAGCCGGATGAAAAGGTGCTTCGTATCCGTCAGCGTATCGACGGTGTGCTTCATGAAAATGTCATGAACGAGGTCAAGATTGCTCCTGCTCTGGTGCTTCGTCTCAAACTCATGTCCGGTCTTGATATTTCGGAAAAGCGTCTTCCCCAGGACGGACGCTTCAGAATGCGTGTCAAGGGACATGATATTGATGTGCGTATTTCAACCCTTCCGATTCAGCACGGTGAATCCGTGGTAATGCGTATCCTTGATCAGTCGGCCGGTCTGCTCAAGCTTGATGATGTGGGTATGCCGCCGGAAACGCTGGAGATGTTCAGAAGACAGCTGCACCGTCCTCACGGACTCATTATGGTTACCGGTCCTACCGGATCCGGTAAGACCACAACTCTTTACGGAGCTCTCAGCGAGCTTAATACAGCCGGCAACAAAATTATCACGGCGGAGGATCCTGTGGAATACAGACTGCCCCGTATTTCGCAGGTTCAGATTAATGCAAAAATCGGCCTGACCTTTGCATCAGTTCTGAGAGCCGTTCTGCGTCAGGATCCGGATGTGATACTGGTTGGAGAGATGCGTGATCAGGAAACCATGGAAATCGGCATGAGAGGTGCGCTGACAGGTCACCTGGTGCTGTCCACGCTGCATACCAATGATGCGATTTCTTCAGCTCTTCGTCTTATGGATATGGGAGCCCCGGGATATCTGGTGGCTTCGGCACTGCGTACCGTCATAGCCCAGCGCCTTGTCAGAAAGATCTGTCCTTACTGCAAGGAGGTTCATGAAATCGATGACAGCGACAAGGCTTTTCTTGAAACAGTCATCGGACCCGGAGCCGGTGCTCAGAAATTCATGCATGGCAGGGGATGTCAGAGCTGCAACTTTACCGGGTACCGCGGCCGTGTCGGTGTTTTTGAGGTGCTTGAGCTGACACCTCCGATGATGGATGCTCTGAGAGCGAATGATGCCGAGCGTTTTGCCATTGTTGCACGTGAGGATCCTTCATATCAGCCTCTGGTAAAAATGGCGTATGATTATGCCGTCAAGGGCGTGACAACGGTGGATGAGGTACTGCATTTGTCAGAGGTGGTTAAGTAATGCCTTTATATTCTTATGTTGCCCGTGACGGAGCCGGAGCTGAAATTAAGGGAACGCTGGAGGGTATCAATGAAAATGCCGTGGCGGAGGCTTTGATCACCCGCGGTATTTTCCCTCTGAAAATTACGGTGGCATCCCAGAGCGGTTCATCGGAAAAGTCCTTTCTCGGCAGACTTTTCAGAAAAAAAATTTCCCAGAATGATCTGCTGATGTTCTGCAGGCAGATGTATTCTCTGAGCAAGGCCGGCATTCCGATTATGAGTGCTCTTCACGGCCTTTCGGAAACGGTGGAGAATCAGCAGCTTGTGGAGGTTCTTAAAAAACTGGAGAGTGATCTTGCCGGAGGACTTCCTCTTGCTGCAGCCATGAGTCGCTACCCCAAGGTTTTCAACCGGCTTTTTGTATCTCTGATAAATGTGGGCGAGAACACCGGCCGTCTGGAACAGTCCTTCATTCAGCTTGCCGAGTACATTTCCCTTGAGGTGGAGACTAAGAGAAGGATCAAGTCGGCTCTCAGATATCCTTTCATAGTAATAAGTTTTGTTGCTGTGGCTCTTGTTATACTGAATATCTGGGTTATACCGGTTTTTGCCCAGATGTTCAGCAAGTTCGGAGCGGAACTCCCTCTTACCACCAGGATCCTCATCGGTTCGTCCAATTTCTTTGTCCATTATTCCTGGGCAATTTTCCTTATTGCCGTTGCCGTTCCGACAGCCTGGATTATGTGGACCAGATCTGAAAAGGGTTCCAGGTGGTGGGGCAGAGTTCAGATTAAACTCCCTGTGGTGGGATCTATTCTTTTCAGATCTCAGCTGGCAAGATTTGCCAGAAGCTTTTCGATTATGCTGAATGCTGGTGTGGGTCTGAACACTGCACTTACTCTCGTGGCGGGAGCTGTAGATAATGCATATCTGTCCGATAAGATCCTAGGAATGTGTGCCGGTGTGGAAAGAGGCGAGTCCCTTTATCAGACGGCAGTGGCAAGTGACATGTTCTCTCCTCTTGTGCTTCAGATGATGGCTGTCGGCGGCGAGACGGGACAGGTGGATACACTGCTTCTTGAGGTTGCCGACTACTATGATCGGGAGGTGGATTTTGAACTCAAGGGACTTACGGCAAAAATAGAGCCTATCCTGCTGATAATAGTGGCGATAATAGTTCTTATTCTGGCTCTTGGCATCTTCACTCCAATGTGGGATATGTACGGAGCCATGAGTGGAAAGAATAAATAGGTAAAAAGCGACTGCGTATGCCGGATCCTGCTGTTACCGGGCGAACGCAGTGAAAACAGGGAAACAATGCAGATGTTGCTGTTAGAAGGGATTCGGGAAAGACGATTATGAGTCAGGAATCAGTTTCTGATGATCATCAGACTAA
>CADBNP010000196.1 GCA_902796095.1 uncultured Aeromonadales bacterium
CTTACATATGAAGTTTTATCCACATAGATTACATTGTTTTCTCTGATTTTGGATAAACTTGTATATCCGCACGGCAATCTCTTCATTTCCGAAGCAACTAAAATCTGTTTTCCCATAGTCTTATCTGTCTCTGATACTTTCATGATTTCTGAACTGTTGGTGCAATAACCAACGACATTAATCTGACCCCTAATCATTCTATGGGATCTTCGGCAATACTGCACAAAGCGTAAGTACAGGAAAGCAATGTGCAAATTCCAAAGCATACATACGCTTTCTGTGTATTTATGCAGATGGTTTGTTCAACTATGCACAAATGAATGCGGTTAATAACAGTTACAAATTATTCGCATCACCTTGATCCGTCAAACCACCGTCTGCAGTTATCCCGGTTAAAAGATATCGCTCCGGTTAAAAAATCCTCTGAAAATTCTATATTCCAACCGTTCATATCCTGGTTATACGAAACCGCTCCAAGGAACATACGTGCAGTATCCGGTGAACTGCAATTTTTACCGCTGCCGTTATTACAGCTGTTAAAACTCCAGTTCGATAAACTCCGGTTAAAAGCAAAGGCATCCATAAACATCTCTCTGAAGCTCTTCACTGCAGACACGTTCCAGGATCCAATCGGCTGATTGAATTTATGTGCTTTGCAAAACATACCACGCATATCAGTAACTTTGGATACATCCCAGGATCCGATCGGCTGATTAAATTCAAATGCGCCACTAAACATATAGCACATATAAGTAACACCGGAAACGTCCCATTTCTCGAGCGCCTGATTGAAACTTTTCGCTCCTTCAAACATACCCTTCATATCAGTAACCCTGGATACATTCCAGGATCCAATCGGCTGATTGAAACTTTTCGCATCATTAAACATACCCTGCATATCAGTAACTCTGGATACATTCCAGAATCCGATTGGCTGATTGAAGCTTTCTGCAGCATCAAACATATGAGACATACGAGTAACACGGGAAACATTCCATTTTTCAACTGGCTGATTGAAACTTTTTGCAAAGCAAAACATAAACGCCATATCAGTAACGCGGGAAACATTCCATTTCTCAAGTGGCTGATTGAACTTTCTCGCGTCGTCAAACATGCACGACATATCAGTAACTTTGGATACATCCCAGGATCCGACCGGCTGATTAAAACTTTGTGCTTCGTAAAACATATCCGACATTTTGGTAACACGGGAAACATTCCATTTTTCAACCGGCTGATTGAAAACTATTGCACCATGAAACATATCCGACATTTTGGTAACATGAGAAACATCCCACTTTTCCAGAGAATGGTTAAAGCTTTCTGCTCTGCAAAACATCCCCGACATATTGGTAACATGGGAAACATCCCATTTTTCAAGTGGCTGATTGAAATGTCCCGCACCGAAAAACATTTCCTTCATGCTGCATACTTCTGAAACGTTCCATTTTCCTACCGGCTGATTAAACTTTCCTGCCCTGCTAAACATAGTCGACATATCTGTAACAGCAGACACATCCCATGTTTCAATTGGCTGATTGAAATTTTCCGCTCTGCTGAACATACCGTGCATATCAGTAACTCCGGATACATTCCAGGCTCCGATCGGCTGATCAAAACTGACAGCCTCGCGGAACATATTTGACATATCAGTTACTTCGGATACATCCCAGGCCCCTATCGGCTGATTGAACTTTCTCGCGCCGTCAAACATGCACGACATATCAGTAACTTTGCATACATTCCATGAGCCTATGGGCTGATCGAATTTTTCTGCTTCAGCAAACATGTACGACATGTCAGTGACGCAGGAAACATCCCATTTTTCAAGTGACTGGTTGAAACTTTCAGCCTCATAAAACATATACGACATATCAGTTACTTTGGATACATCCCAGGTTCCTATCGGCTGATTAAAACTTTGTGCATCGTAAAACATACACGTCATGCTGGTGACTGCGGATACATTCCATTTTTCAAGAGGCTGGTTGAATTTTTTTGCACCTAAAAACATGCAGGCCATGTTGGTAACTCTGGAAACATCCCAGTTCTCCAGAGGCTGATTGAATTTCTTCGCACCTCGAAACATAACTCCCATAGATTTAACGCTGGAAACGTTCCAGTTCTCAAGGGGCTGGTTGAAACCTTGTGCATAGCTGAACATGAAGCTCATGTCGCTGACTTTGGAAACATTCCACTTTTCCAGAGGTTTATTGAATTTTTTTGCCTCCTGAAACATACCTGTCATGAGGGTGACTCCTGACACATCCCACTTTTCCAGGGGCCGGTTGAAATGAACCGCCTTCTGAAACATTCCGTACATATTGGTAACACTGGAAACGTTCCACTTCTCAAGTGGCTGATTGAAGTTTTCAGCAGCATCAAACATATGAGACATGTCAGTTACACTTGAAACGTTCCACTTCTCAAGCGGCTGGTTGAAATTTTTGGCACCGCGAAACATTCCGGACATGCTGAGGACACCTGAAACGTCCCACTTGCCAAGCGGCTGATTGAAACTTTCAGCTTCATGAAACATGTCCGTCATATCGGTAACACAGGAAACATTCCAGTCTTCAATCATTCTGTCGAAGGATTTTGCACCGGAAAACATTTTAGACATGTCTTTTACATGAGAGGTATCCCAGCAGCCGATGTCGCCGTTAAAATTCTGACAGCCTGCAAACATGCTCGACATATCGGTCACTGCTCCTGTCTGCAGTTCCGACGCGTCATCAATTATCTTCAGAGCTGTTCCGGCAAACATTGAACTCATATCCGTTACTGAGGATTCATTCCTCAGACTGACATACTCAAGATTTTTCATACCTTCAAAGGCAGAGGCAAGAGATGTTACGGCAGAAGTGAAAATTATTTTGAAATCAAGTTTTTCGATTTTCACCTGTGAAGAGAATTTGTAGGCCCGGAAAAACGGATTGGCGTTTTCCCGGAAGTTTTGCAAGTCTGAGATTTTTTCATCCGCACAGTGTTTTCCCGTAAACTCATAATTAATTGTCAGACTGTCCAGATCGTTTGCCAGAATTCTGTTAATCAATTCCTGGGTAATATCCCGGGGAGAATTAAGAATCGGATTGCGATCAGCAAAGATTTGAACTGTCATTAAAAGTCTCCCAAAATTAAACTGTAGCCGGCTGCTGGTCAGCGGTCGAAACCGGAAATTTGTTCCTGCAAAATAAGAACCTTCAGACAATGAAAAGGAGAGCATCACAGGAGCAAACAATTTTCATTTATTTCCGGATCCGTATTCATGACCAACGGCAGTTTAACCAGCTCTTTTGCAGCAATGCCCAAACACAGACGCCAGTTTCGACTGAACTCTGAGCAGTTTATTTCAGGATCGATCAAACTTTTCTATGGCATGAACAACAGCTGACAGCGGAAATGAAACGAATTTAACTCCGCACCTGCTGCTCTTCCCTTCCGTGCTTTCTGGAAATAATGTACTGAAGAGCATGCTCTGGAGTACATATAGTACATGTTTTCGGATCTATAAAAATTGAATACCTGTAAAAAACTGCAGCTGCCAGCATCTCTACTGTGGCTCTGGACTTCATTCTGTCCTTTCTCTTGATCGATGCCGTGTTTTTTCTGTCAGTCGTCAGTCCGTATCCGGAGTAAAACGGCTCGCCGAAGCAGGTTACGCTGCACCCGCACATAAGAGCCTCAAAACCGGTGCCTGACGTTACCACATATACATTTCTGAAACTCTGCATCAGTTCAACAGAATTAACCGGAGCGGTAATGATATTCACGCCGAGTTTTTTCAGCTTTGAGATTTTAAAATAACCCTTTCCTCTTGAAGCAAAAACATTCGGATGCTCCTTAACGTAAACTCCGGCAGCACCTGCAGTACTTATTGCCTCCTTCAGCATTTCGTCAAAGGAGTTCTGATCAGCATTACCCTGGGATATGGATGCATCATTACGGGTCTGATCAATAACCAGAATCGCATCCGAAGGTATATTCGGCGGAATAAATTCACTGTATGAAATCTCATTCCTGGCGTTATATTTCACAATTCTGTTTGTCACAATAGTATTGATCAGTTTCCGTGCCTTTTTTGCCAGTTCCCCGGTAAACCATTCCTCACTGCGGACCATGTAGTCCTCCAGCTCGGAGGATGAGGCGACGTTATAGTATATGCCTGTTCTGTCAAGGATCAGGGAAAGCACCTCCTCATCCCTGCCTCTGTATTCTGTAGCCACGGACTTGATAAAACCGTCCTCAAGAGCATAGTACGGCAGATTATGAGCCGCCGCATAAGCTCTTGCTCTCCTGGCGGTAGGCTTGTATCCCCAGCCAACTACGGTCTTCTGACTCACAGAATCAAGGAACAGCCGTATATTCTTTATCCTGGTTATCGGACGTCTGAATATAATGCAGTTGGCAATTCCTCCTATCCCCATACGGACAGGAACCCTGCTTACAGCCTCCCGAATGCCCTTCCCCGTGTAAAAATTACCAGGAACGAGAAATTGATCCTTCAGCAGACTGAAAAAAGAACCGATGCAGGACCGGGAAGGAGTAACATGACTGTTCCAGAAATCATCCAGCTTATGCGGATTAAACTGTCCGGATTCAGCGATCATGACAGCCGGTCCTTGACCGGTATACGATACATCACAGAGAGCCGCCGTATGTTTTAATTTTGACAGGGAAACAAGCCCCATGACAGTACTTGCGGCCAGTACACCCGCGGAATTCTCTATAAGTTCTTCCGTTCTGCAGTTCCCGACAAAATGAACCCTGTCATGAAGATTAAATTCACTGTTCATGGTATTAACAAGACTTTCAGGATCCAGATCAGAAAACTCCCTGTAATTAGCGGCAATG
Organism: uncultured Aeromonadales bacterium; assembly: GCA_902796095.1. GTDB lineage: Bacteria > Pseudomonadota > Gammaproteobacteria > Enterobacterales > Succinivibrionaceae > UBA2804. The sequence goes on from CADBNP010000196.1 coordinate 4,855, forward strand.
ACAAGATGAAGATCCGGGACTGCAGATTCTGCAAAAGATCTCACTACGGCCTCTATCAGTTTTCGGGCACTGCCGAAGGGGGATGACACACTGATCTGATAGTCTGAGCAGAACTGCAGAGTAAGAAAAAAATAGCTGTTTTTCGAAGACAGGATTCCGGCGGCTTCAGCCATATGTTTCTTTTCAGAAGAAAAATTCCTGAACATACCTCTGAAACGGGAAAGACACTCGCTGAAGGCGCTGTAATCACTGTACGGTCTGAAATGCGGAAACAGCGGTGTCAGAAAAAACTGTCCCGGCATGGAAGGAAGCGGGTCTCCGTAATCGCAGTTCACTCTGTTATGTTCCCCGATGGCAGTTTTTTTCTCTAATATGAGAAAATCAATCTGGTCATCACAGCTGCGGACATCACCCGGACAGATTCCGGAAACATGCGTTTTTTCCTTTTCACTGTCCCGCTCCAGAGTAACATAACCAGGCAGAAACAGACATTCATCAAAGATCCATAATCTGATGCCATTATCTCTGCAAAGCTGCACTGCAGTCGAATGATAGCTGCTTCTGATCCCGTAAAGAACAACATCGGATATATGCTTTTCCCTGATAAAACAGGCAAGATACTTCTCCCACCTGTCACCGCTTTTTCCGGAATACATGTATGAATCGAATAGAGCGAGCGGTCTGTCGATTAAATCTCCGCCGCAGACGTTAATAAAATATGACTGATATCCGAACCAGTCCAGACGATTCTTCAGTTTTCTGAAAAAGGGACCCCTTGGACCCTGCAGAAACAGAAATATACGGCTGCTCCATCTCAGCTCAGAAGGATCGTAATTATAATCTGCCATACTTCCAGTATCCGCAATGTGTTCAGTCAAAAAAAATGAGATCTGCAAAAAACAGAACAGTCCTGCCGGCAGGGAGACTTAAAGACAGGAAGAAACAGTGAAATTGTAACATACAGCAACTTTCATTTCATGGCACGTACCGGCAGAACTTATCCTGGATCTTATACTGCCGGCAGTACCGTAATCAGTTTATAGATCTTGAAGTCTTGATGAGAGTCCATGCCTCATTAATTTCTGCTGTAATCTGATGATACTGTTCCAGCATCATTTCAGATTCCTCCGGCTCAAGATCCATGGCATGGACACGATCCGGATGATATCTTGAAATCATGCGAAGATAGGCTCTTCGGACATTTTCATCCGTTTCCTCAGGACTGATCCTCAGAATCTGAAACGCATGCCTCAGTTCACCCGGATCAATATCGACTGCACAGCGTCTTTCTGATCTGTCTGTATTTTCCGTCCTGTCCCCGTCAGAACGGAAACTATCCTCCACGAAATCCGACGACACCCACTGTCCTGATGAAACATCATAAGACATGCTGTTCTCATTTCCCACATAATTCAGGATAGCGGTAAACTCCTCATCACTGATCCTCATGCTGTTCTTCAGCTGTGACAGCAGACTGCCCTCTGAGGAGGATACTGTTTCATCAAAAAAAAGAACTGTTGCCAGGATATAAAACATAATGCTGCTCTGAAGATGACCGGTAATGAAATCTCCGGAAAAAACAGCGTTGTTCCGAATATCTGAATCCGAACAGTTCCGTCCCTTTGCAACAATTAACTCAGCCTGCTCTGTCTGAGCACGCAAAAAATTTGCACGTTCAAAAAAGTCATCCGAAAACACCCGGCACATTTCCTCACTCATTCCGCTTTTTCTGAAGAAATACCCGAGAAGTTCAAAAAAAGGGGCGAAGTACTCCAGATCAGTCCTCATCTCAGCACCAAGAGTATCTACCGAATAAAAATTCCAGATCGGCATGCCGGGATTTTCGGTGTTTTCCGAACCTGCTGCCTGCTGATCCCCTGTATCTACGTAATTATCAGAATTTATTCCCGATGTCTGCGAGTCATGTGCGACAGTATCTGCTGCAAAAAAACGTGAAAAACAAATATGAACCAGACAGAGAAAAAAGGCAAAAATGTCCTCAAACAGAGAAGCTGCAGCCGGGTGCTTACCTGAAAAAAGGATTATGAAACCGAAAACCAGTGTAAATAATGCGGAAATGATTGCTGCATAATACGGATTAACCCTGGAAATCATAAGTCTTATGAAAAGAGAGAAGATAAACAGGATGGTAAAAAGATTACCCCAGAAATGAAGGCTTAATCCGGCACCGGTACACTGCGATGAGTCTGAAGTGCAAACGAGTGACACCACCGATATTCCGAAAGTCATCAGAGTGCAAATTCCGATAAAAAAAAGTTTTATCAAAACATCTTCTGTCTGTCCTGTCTGATAAAAATCCCCGGGACCATTACGGCTGCCACCGTTCATCCCCTCCCGCTGACTTCTGATCCCTCTGTTTCTCCGTTCCGGAAATGTGCCTGTATGCTCAGAAAATATCTGAACACTTCCGGAGGAAACAGAACGATCATTTTTATTGGAACCATCACTGCCCACAGAACAAAGCCCCCGTATAATAAATCCCCTGCCGCCGGGGTTACAGAAAACGTAACAAGTTCAAAACCAGACGATACCGGACAGCATTTTTTTACTCCTGCCGTATTTTAACTGCATTTAAAATGATCAAACAAACATCCAAATCATATTTTTACCTCACGCTGTCCATCACTTCTGTACAAAAGAACTGAAATAAAATGAATCGAATGCAGGTTGAATTTGTAAAAATCGACGCCATATAAGAAGTGACAGATAAAAAATCACTAAGAGTTGGATATGTCAGACAGTAAAGACTTAAACAATCCTGAAAAGGAAGAAGATAAAAATATTGCCGAAGTTTCGGAAAACGATACTTCAGAAAATCATACGGAAGCACCTGAAAGCAAATCAGATGATTCAGAAAGTTCAGAGAAACCTTCAGACAGCAGTTCCGAATCTCAGGATGCGGAGACTCCGGATTCATCACCTGACAGTACGGCAGATGAAGGAAATGAGGGAAATGACGATGATGACGTATTTGCCGGAGCAGATGCCACGGGAAATGACAGTTCAGTAATACCGGGATCCATTGATGCAATTCTTGCGGATGCAAACACCGTAAGACCGGATAAGGTACACATTGTTCCTGTATACGGCCGGCCGTTTCTACCCGGACTTATTCTTCCTGTTCAGGTGGCAAGCAAACCGTGGAGAGATACATTCGAGCAGGTTCTTAAAAATAAGAACAAGGCTCTTGGACTGTTCTGCATAACTCCGGAGAATGAAGAAGAAAAGGCGGATATCGTCAATAATGAAAAGGAACTGCTCAACAGAATTCCTAAAACAGGATGTCTCATAAGAATTATCCATGCCAGGATCAATGACAGTGAAATCCAGTTTATCGCCGAAGGAATATGTCGCATCCAGATATCGAAATTTATTAATTCAGACAAGCCACCTTTCCTTGCAGAGGTTGTTTATCCTCAGGCATCAAATGAAAGCAATGCCAGCGACGAGGATATAAAGGCTCACGCCATGTCTGTTGTCAACACAGTCAGAGAGATGCTGCCTCTCAACCATATCTACTCGGATGAAATCAAACAGTTTACACTGAAGTTCTCTCCGAACAAGCCAGCTGAACTTGCCGACGGCGCATCAGCCATTACCACTGCATCAGGTAAAGAGCTCCAGGAAATTCTGGACACCATGGATATCATTACCAGACTTAAAAAATGCATCACTCTCCTTCTGAAGGAGTATGAGATTGCAAAGCTCCAGAATGATATTCGAAACAGTGTTGATGAGAAAATACAGAAAAATCAGAGAAGTTACTTTCTCAGAGAGCAGCTCAAGGTAATCCAGAAAGAACTTGGCATGAACGAAAAGGAGGCCTTTGAATTCGAAAACAAGGCTCTTCAGGACTTCATTAACAAACTTGAACAGCGTATGGCATCGCTCAAAGTGCCTGATCATGTCAGAGAAAGATACGATGAGGAGATATCAAAACTCAAACTGATCAATCCAAGTTCACCGGAATATGAGGTGGTCTGTTCATATCTTGACTGGATCTCCCAGATCCCGTGGGGTGTGGAAAAAGAGGAAAACCTGGATATCGGTCACGCACGCAAGGTTCTTAACGAAGATCACGATGCCATTGATGACGTAAAGGATCGCATTATTGAGTTCATTGCTCTCGGTCAGAAGAAGGGATCTACCAACGGTTCCATTATTCTTCTGGTCGGACCTCCGGGTGTCGGTAAAACCTCAGTCGGAAAATCCGTAGCACGGGCTCTTGATCGTCCGTTCTACCGCTTCAGTGTCGGCGGTCTGCATGATGAAAGCGAAATAAAGGGACACAGAAGAACATACATCGGTGCCATGCCGGGCAAACTGATCCAGGCTGTCAAACAGTCCAAGTGCATGAATCCGGTAATAATGCTGGATGAAATAGACAAAATCTCCAACAGTATAAGAGGAAACCCATCTGCAGCACTGCTGGAGGCACTTGATCCTGAGCAGAACACAAACTTCCTGGATCACTACATTGACCTGAATGTCGATTTTTCAAAATGTCTGTTCATATGCACGGCAAATACCACTGAAACTATTCCAAGTGCACTGCTGGACCGTATGGACAAGATTGAACTCAGTGGCTATCTGGCACAGGAAAAGCTTTCAATAGCAAAGCACCATCTGATACCAAGACTGATGAAGGAGGCCAATCTCACCAGCAAGGAACTGAAAATCCCGGATGCTGCAGTAAAACTGATTATTGAGGATTACGCCAGGGAAGCCGGGGTGAGACATCTTGAAAAGCTTCTGGCAAAGATTATCCGCAAAGTTGTAGTCAGACTGATTGAAAATCCTCCTGCCGAACCGGTAGTAATCAGCAAGGACAACATTAAGGATTTCCTGAAGAGTCCTCTTTTCAGAGCTGATGACGAACTAAAGGGGGTCGGTATTGCAACCGGTCTTGCCTGGACATCCATGGGCGGTGCCACCATTCCGATTGAGGTTGCACTGATCAACAATTCCGGTGCGTCAATGAAGCTTACCGGATCTCTCGGTGATGTAATGAAGGAGTCTGCAGAAATTGCATACAGCTTTGCGAGTGCCAGGATTGGCAATTACATGCCGTCTAAAAAGCACTACTTCGACAAGGCAAAAATTCATATGCATGTACCGGAGGGTGCAACGCCGAAGGACGGTCCGTCGGCCGGCATTACCATGGCCACGGCTCTGATTTCTCTGGCCATGAACAGGGCTCCTGCAAAGGGATATGCCATGACCGGAGAACTCACCCTTACAGGAAAGGTTCTTGCCATAGGCGGCATCAGAGAGAAGACCATGGCGGCCAGAAGACTGGGCATAAAGAAGATCATCTGTCCGAAGCAGAATGAAAATGATGTTAAAGATCTTCCGGATTTCGTAAAGGAAAAAATGGAGTATTTCTTCGTGGAAACCTACGATGATGTACAGAAGATTCTTTTCCCGGAAAGAAAAACTGCTGCCAGGAAGAACTCCGAAAATGAAACGGCAGTTCAGGAGACCGAGTGATCACGATCCTCAGTTTTCATAACGGAAGTGAATTCTGAATCGTAATTCATGTATCAGAAAACATAAGACAGACCCAGAAAGGTTCTGTCTTTTTTTGTGCAGACAGCAGATATGTCATTCCTGATTTCTGCTGAATCTCAGCTGACTCCACTCCTCACGGCAGACTGCCCTCGACCCTGATATCTCATATTCAGCGCCGATTACAGCACCTCTTGAATTACACCCGTGTCCTATTTCACCGGTTACAAAGACCGGAAGATCGCGTGGAAGAAAATTTCTGATAACAGTTCCATACGGATCCAGTCCCATTTCCTGAATACCGGAAAAAGTTCCAAGAACAATTCCACCAAGTTTTTCAAATACACCAAGCTGAGACAGATGCGAGATCTGCGAAGCTAGCAGTGCCGGTGAACCGTGAAGCTGCTCAAGCAGCAGAATTCTGTTCTCAAAGTCAGGCATAAATTTCGTGCCGGCAAGCTTAAGCAGACAGCGGATATTACCGCCTATCAGAACACCATGCATGGAATCTCCGGATGCCATACTGCCCTCCGGTGAAACAAAATCCATACAGTGCTCCTGATCGAAAAGCATGGAGCAAAACTCCTCTGCACGCTCCTTCCGTGCCCCGGAAACAAGATGCATAACCTGATACAGTATGGATTTCTTTCCTGTCATGGCAAAGAGAGCATTGGCGAAAGAGGTAAGATCACTGTATCCGAAAAACATACTGCCGGAGGCTGCGGCTGCACCATAATCGATTCCATCAAGGATGGTATTGACCAGATCTCCGCCACTGATGTCAAAAATAAAATCTGAATCAGTATCTCTGAAGACGCGGTTCATGTCACTGATCCTGGTTTCAATCAGTTTCGGAACCGGAGCCTGACTCATTCCCACAGAATCCGAACAGCTGACCAGGCAGTTTCGTTCTGAAAAGAATCTCTCCAGATCTGATAATCTGCTTCTGCCAGATCCTGAAATCGGATTTGAAAGAACTGTCAGCATGGCTTTATATTTCATTTTTTAACCTGTTATTTAAGGCTATGTTCAAGAAAAGTGTTGATCTTATCTTAAACTGCTAAGGAGTAATCATAACCCGCAGGCTTTGACTTGAAAGTCAAAA
>CADBNP010000197.1 GCA_902796095.1 uncultured Aeromonadales bacterium
AGGATGATGATCTTCAGTCAGTTTTTTCAGTTCACCATAGGCATTGAAACCTGTACCGGCAACCATAAAACTCTTCTGTCCGAAATGATGAAGTATTTCTTCTGCGGCGACTGCGGGAGAACACACCTTTTCAGTGCCGATTAATTCTGCAGCACCGTCACGGCGGGAAAACAATGCAAAATAAACCTCGCCCATTCTCGCATCAATAGCAACCGCAATATTATCCGCTCCGCTTCGTCTGATGCAGCCCTGGGCCAGGATCATAAGATCAGAAATACCCAAAAGCTTAATACCAAGACCGAAACTCAATCCCTGGGCAACACCAATGCCAATTCTCACTCCGGTAAAGGATCCTGGTCCCCTGCCGCAGGCTATCAGATTCAGATCCTTTTTCTGCAGATCTGATTCCGCAAGCAGTTCATCACACATGTCAAGGATCACGTCTGTATGGCCCTGCGGTATAACCTTTCGTCTCGAAAAAACTGCACCGTCTCTGTAAAGAGCTGCGGAACATGCCTCGGTAGCTGTATCAATAGCCAGTATATTCATAATAAAATCAAAGAAAAAATGAAATCGGGAACAACGTGCAGGCGACTGATCCTGTATCCGGAAAGAAACCTGCAGCTGCCGGAATAATAAACTCCTGCAGAAACAATATCAACAGTCAATCAGTTTTTAAGCAGAAGGAAACAGCGAGAATTTTCATGAAAGATCTACTCGTCAATATCATCAATCCAGGATTCCAGAGATTTATCTTCAAAGTCAACGCTGTTAAGAATCTCCTCAATTTCCTGCTCTTCCGCCACTTCTGTCTGCTTCTGTCTGTTTCTGATATTTTCCCTATGCAGACGCCACTTTCTTCCTATTTCCGTCACCGAGCCGGTCTGGGCAAAAGGAGGAAGCTCATTTAAAACCTTCCTTCCATATGACGGTCCCCGGACAATCCGATCATCCGCTATGGCCACCACTCCGAAGTCGTCCTCAGATCTGATAAGTCTGCCGACTCCCTGCTTAAGAGAAATAATCATTTCTGGAAGCGACAGATCCATAAATGAATTGCCGTGAAGAACCCTGGTGATATAGTCTGACAGTGATTTCTGGAGTGTATCCATAGGCTTGAATGGAAATCTGTCTATTATCACACAGGAAAGTGCGTCACCAGGAATATCCACTCCCTCCCAGAATGATGATGTGGCAACAGTCACCACATTTCCGTAACGAAGCATGCTGCGGACTATTTCCACCTTGCTCGTAAGACTCTGGGAGTAAATCCGCCTCTTGCCAAGAGTCTGATTGTTCTTGAGCAGATTGTAAACCCTGCTCATTACAAAATTACTTGTGCACAGAATGAGAAATCCGCCGTCAATAGCTTTAAGCAGAGGCAGAGAATAATCAACAATCTGCCTTGCATGCTCCTCTCCCACCACTTTGCCCTGGGGAATAAAATCCGGAAGATAAATAAAACCCTGATTAGGATAATCAAAGGGAGAATTCACTCTGAGATGAAGTTCGTCCTTAATTCCCAGCCATCCGCAGAATTTCTCAAAAGTATTCCCTGACGTAATCGTGGCCGAGGTAAATACATAAACCGGCTTTTTGAAGGAAGGACCTGCTCCGGAGGAATTTCCGGAACTGCCCGTATCATCCGAAAATTCAGACAGATCATCACCGTCTTCACCGGAAATCTTTTTCTCAGAGAAAACATTATCCTCCTCATTTTTGAAATCGTCGTCATCATCCCAGTCATCGTCATCATCTGACGCTTCGGCTCCTGTTCTTACAGGATAGCCGGCATCAAGTATTCTGTTCGGAAATATATGTGAAACATCAAGGGGAACAGACTGCAGAGAAAACGAATTCTGGGTCGAAACAATAAGATTCACTATTGAAGGCGAAGGTTCTCCTTCATCAATAAAAGACTCCGCCTGAGCCACAGTATCTGTAATAAAACCATCTACAGCAGCAATAAGACTGCGCAGAGGATTACCCTTTTCATCCTGAACGGCAAATTTTGAAATAACCGATTTGAAATCCGCATGAAGATACTCAAGCTGTTCTTTCAGACGACGTAGCACACCGGTAATCTTCGGGTTCCCGCTCTTTGCCTCGCTGAGCAGAACAGAAAACCGGGGATTTTTATCCGAGGAAAACTGCTCTGAAGAAACCTTCTTCATCTCAAAAAACAGATCCTTTGAAATGTCCTTAAGCAGAAATTCCAGATCCTCACGAACAATGCCTATGGCATTGGAGAACGTCTGATCATCATGCACCTTGCCCTTCATGGTGCGATCCCTGGCAATTTCCTCCAGAGTTGAACAGCATTTTCTCATGGCTGAGCTTCCGGATTCGTCAGTAAAGGTACCTCTCACCACCTCCGGCAGATGATGTCCCTCATCAAAAACAATCACATCGGGATTTGAATTGAAAAGAGCGAAATTTCTGAGATAGTTCTGAAGAAGAAGACTGTGATTAACTATGAGAAGATCTGCATCATCAGCTCTGCTGCGGGCCTGGTTAACATAGCATGTGCCATAAAATTTGCACCTTGTTCCGCGGCATGTATGGGAATGAGCCGCAATTTTATCAATAAAGCTCTGCTCAAAATCTCGAAAATCCAGCAGAGAAAGATCACCACTGGACTCGCGATCAAGGAAATTTCTGATCTTGAGAATTGACGACTGAAACTGATATTTATCACCCTTTACGGTTACCTCATTCGCAGCAGATGTATTTCTGAATTTGGCACTGTCCAGACCGTTGAGTCTGGAAAGACAGACGTAGTTCGCTCTTCCCTTCAGAGCTTCCACCCTGTAGTCACTCCCCAGGATCCTCTTTATATGCTCAATATCTCTTTTAAGCAGCTGATCCTGCAGATTCAGAGTTCTGGTACTTACAACAACCCTTCTGCCCAGTTTCAGCAGCGGGATAAGATAGGCGAAAGTTTTTCCCGTACCTGTGCCTGCTTCCACCACCAGATTTCTTTTTTCTCGGACTGCTGTGATTATGGACTTGACCATCTCAATCTGAGGCTGCCTTTCCTTGAAAAAAGTTGTATTTTTGTCCAGCAGACCGCCTGTCCTGAAAATATCAATAATCTGTCTTTCTAAATTATTGTATGCTCTCTCATCAAGTTCAAAATTAGTCAGAATTTCAGCCGTGTCGGGCTGAATAGTTTTTACTGAAGGTGCATCACTCCGGCGAAATCCTAGACTGAAAGGGTTTTCACGTCTGGAAGAATTCTGACGCCGACCATGGTTCTGGCTTTGACTCTTGCCTTGATTCTGATCATCGTACTGATCGGTCGGCGGAGGACAAATTCCCCTGTCAGACAGCAGGCTTTCAAGATAGCTTGCATCCATGAATCCCAGAGGTTCACGAAAATCACCCATACCAACTCCTGCAACTGACACCTACTTTCTTTTTACTCAAAAAACGCAACAAAAGCAAGAAATTGTTGGTATTTCAGACTCAAGCTGACAATTTTGACGTATAAAAACAGCTTCTTTTCAGTGTTTTAACAAAATTTTCACACGGCACCCGTCAGAACACCAGGGGTAACCAGAGACTAACATTCACCCGGACTGTACGCGGGCAGAACTGAATAAAACACTATTCTAATGCTCTGCATAAAAACAGGTATTTTTGACTTTACGTCTGGTTGGTTGCTGAATCAGGACTGTGCGTCATTTCAATTTCCGGCATTTTACAGAACATATTTTTTTGTAAAAACATATTCCATAGGCATATATATTTTTTACCGCTGGATCATTTAGAAACACATCGGCATATCTCTTTTCAAGAACCTGCTCAAGTGCTTTTTCTGAAATTGTTATTCTGGCTCCAAATGGTTTGTCTGTCTGTTTTAATTCCAGAACAACAACGATGTCCTGACTTCTAGATGCCACGATAATATCTGCATAACCATCTCCAGATTCAGCATTGGATTTGTGACTTTCTACAAGAGATGCTCCACTTACCAGCAGACCGTTCACAAATCCATGATAGTAATTCTCCTTCGGAGCTTTTGTTGATAAATCCCTTATTGATACATATTTTGTCAGCAGCCCGGTCAGACTGCTCTCCACCTTTTCTCCGTCACCGTTGAACAGACCTTTTATGAAATCTGCAGAGAAATTCTGCATTTGGGTATCTCTCTTAAAGAAATCCATAATTTTGGTTTTAAAGCATTCTCTAATTTCTTCGTTCGGAATATACAGTCTGTATTCGCCTTTCGTTTCAGAACG
>CADBNP010000198.1 GCA_902796095.1 uncultured Aeromonadales bacterium
GTTGATGCTTTTCATGGAATTAAGAATAATTACTTTAATTATAAAAGTGGCAGCGTTGTTGAGGATGATCAGATGTTTTTTGGCAGATCAAAAGATATCGATAACATTCTTCAGAATATGCGTGATATTACAGGCAAAATTATCACTAACAGATGTGTGTGCATATATGGACAGACCAGAACCGGAAAATCATCGATTCTTTATCATTTAAAACGCCAGCTGAGAAGTGGTCAACATACCATTATTGTTGATTTGGGTGATTTGGGCTGTCTTGATCTGAGTGATGATTCTTTTCGATTTATGATTCTAACGGAGATCGCCAGAGAGGTAAAATTCGAGCATCGAGATTTGTACAAGTTATTAGTCAGCGAAGGTTTTGATGTTAATCCGGATGATAGCGCTTTCGAGAAATCTCCTGCTTTGTATTTTGATTCTTACCTTCGAAATTTTAAAAGAATTTTGGCTCATTCTGCGCCTGATGTGCAGATTGTTATCCTGGCCGATGAATTTACATATATTTACGACTGGATCAAGATGGGTACTCTTTCAGAAAATTTTATGCGTTTCTGGAAAGGTCTTCTACAGAATTATGGAATATGCGCAGTCATTATTGGTCAGGATCATATGCCGAAGTTTATTAATGATCCTCGCTTTATCAATTGTTTCGGTGCCATAAGGACACAGGAGGTTACTTATCTTAGTTTTGATGATGCAAGAGAGCTGGTTAAGAGACCAGTATCTCCTGAAAAATGCGGAGAACATGGCTGTGTCTATTCCTGTGACGCTGTTGATTACCTGGTTGATATCACTTGCGGCAGTGCATACCTGCTTATGAATATCTGTTCGGATTTTATAGAATATCTCAATCGGCTGCATGTTCAGAATGCTACAAGGGTACATGCGGAGGATTTTATCCGAAACAATATCTCGTGTCTTGAGGAACGACTTTTTGAGCCTTTGTTCAATGATAAAATGAATCTTGATTCTGCCAGTTCTGTTGAAGAGAACAAAAGATTGCTTAAAATCATAGCTCATGGAACAGAAAATACTGAGAGTATCAGATTAAAGGACATGAATCTCAGTTCAGATGATTTGATTAGACTGAATAATCTCAGGGATCGTCATGTGCTTGTGGTGGATAATGAGGGCTGTCATATAGCTGTTAAGTTGTATGCGATGTGGTTAAGACGAATGACGGAGAGACCGGTATGAATAGCAGAAATATTTTTGAAATAGGCGGACAGGTATCCGGTTCTTCCTTCATTGGAAGAAAAAATCTTATTAGAAAATATCGCAGTGAGCTGATTGAATCAGGGCAGCGCCGTATATATTCCATGGTGGGATTGACCAGATCCGGCAAGACTTCATTCATCAAAAAATTATTTGACGCAGATCTGCCTGGAAATATTTTTTATCACTATGAGGATATTTCTGTAGACAACAATTATTTCAGCATATGGTTTAATGTATGCTCAGCTTTGCAGCTGTTCATAAGGTCTGAGTATACCTGTGCTGAAGATAAAAAGAAAAATCTTGAGGTTCTGGATCGTCTTCTTGATTCTGTAACAGCTTTCGACATTGAACCTGACATCGATGCAGGTGGTATGGTCTGGAACAAATTCAGTCAGAATGTCAGAGGTGTTTTTAAAAAACTGAAGAGTTGCGGCATCAGGGCGATTCTTGTTTTTGACGAGTTTGACAGAGCTCAGGATATCTTCAAACTTGGTACAAGCAATTTCATGCTGTTCCGAACAATATTTTCCGATGCTGATATTGATATTTCTGCTGTCTGTATATCCCGGCGTAAAATGGTGACAATAGAGGAAAAGGTCTATCAGAGTTCAACTCTTTCAAATGTAATGATATTCCTGCCATTCAAAGGATTTGATGCTGATGATATGCAGGAATATTACGATATCTTTTACAGAGACTATGGAATAGTTCTTAATCAGGATGCCAAGGACAGAATTGAATATTATGCTGGCAATTTGCCGTATCTTCTGTCAATAATGGGATATGAAATTATTAATACTTCGCATGAGAATAATGATATCAATATAGATCAGAACGATATTGATCGTATCTTTACTGACAAATGTCAGAGTATCAGTGAATACTATAAAGCGTGCATAGGTCAGCTTACAAAGGATGAATATCTGAAAATAATCATTCCTTTCACAATTGGACCTAGAAATGGTGTGACTAAGCTGGATGCTGAGATCCTCGAGAATGTTGGTTTTCTGTCGAAAAATAAGAAAGACTGTTACGTCAGTATTTCAGAGTATTTTGTAACTCTTCTTTCCTGTGAATGTCTGAAGCTTCCGGTATGGGAAGAAATAATAAGTCTTGAAAAGCGTCTGAAGAATTTGCTTCTTTTCAAGGCGCAAGATATTGTTGCTTTGTTGAAAATTGAGGAAAAAACAGTCAATGAGGTAGAACTTAAGATTACCAAAGAAGTTGGCTTTAACTATGAAGAAACAAAGCAGTTGAAAGATTATGCCTTCAGAAACAAATCTACCATCTTTTCTGTAATGAGTTTTAAACAGACTGTGAGAATAATCGCCCATTTCTGGGATAAATTGTTCAGATCTTTTTTCGCAGAGAAGGAATACAGTGAACTGGCACCTCGGTTTCGTAAATGTTACAGTGCACGCAATCCAATAGCTCACGGACATGAAGATGAGTTTCTGTCAGCCTCTGATAAGAAGGAGATAGATTCGTACTGTTCTGATTTTTTTAAGATGCTGAGCAGTAAATTTCCTCAAAACACGTTTATTCCGCAGGAAAACCAGCTGATCACAAGAAAAAAGAAATAAGACAGTTGCAGCAATTTTGGGATGAACTCAGAGTCGCCGTGAATTTTCACTGATAGCAGAGATAAAAATGAATAGTATGCTGAGGGATCATTGCCATTCGAAAATTTGTTTCAGCATTTCCTCGCTGTGAAAACGGTGAAGATTATGATCTCCTCCTGGTATCCTGCAGACAGAAATCGATTTGTGCCTGACATGCAGTTCCTCTGCAATTTTTGCGTATTTGCTGTCGTTTTCACCGCAGAAGTAGAGTACGGGAACCAGATCCAGCACTCCTTCAAGATTCTCCTGTTTCCCGGTGCTGAAGCATCTGAGAGCCTTTGCGAGAAGTTTCGGATTTTCTTCAGACTTCTCCCTTATTAAAAGTTCCTTCTGCTTTTCTGACAGCGAGGAAAAGACCGGCTGCTCGTACCATTTTTTCAGGGTTGCTGTCAGTGGATTTTTCTCAAACTCTTCAGCCCATTTTTCATCAAGAAGAATACGCTTCTCTCTTTCTTTCGGATCTGCAATTCCCGGATTAGAACTTTCAATTATAAGTCCGGCAAGTCCTGGTAAATTTGTCAGTGACGGAAGATTAGCATATGAGGAAATGCTCTCATCTTTACTCAGTCTTTTAAAATATCTGTTCGCCTCCATCAGGGCTATGCGGCCGCCCATGGAATATCCCCAGATAATATATTCCCTGCAGTTTTTGGGAAAGGTGATAATGTCGGACAGCTGAAATGTCTCATCCGGGTTTAACCGGCATTTTCCGTGACCTGGCAAATCGGGGATCAGAATTCTGCATTCTACCCTTGAAAGCAGTTTTTCCCTAATGCTCTGCCATTCTCTGCTGTTTCCCAGAAAGCCGTGAAGCAGAATCAAAACATTGTCCGGATCGCGGGCAAAATTATCAAAGTTAAACATGGAAATGAGCTCAGTCAAAAAAAGAGCAGCGGAATAATCAGAACAGTATAAACAGGATATCCGTCTGCCGGAACAGCTGGCAGGGGGTATCGTCATTCCGCTTTCATAAGGTTAAAAAGAAATTCTGCAGCCCTGGGCAATCCTTCCTCGCTCAGATCAAATTCCGGACTGTGGTGTCCCGATGAGATGGAGTTTCCAAGAACCACATATGCTCCAAGACCTCCGTTATTCTGAACAGCTCTGATCAGATGTCCGCAGTCTTCTGAAGCCCTGAACGGTCTGGTTTCTATTATGTTCAGATCGGATCTTAAAGCTGCTGTTCTGATCTTTTCCCGGAGTTCCGGAGAGTTCAGGATCTCTACAGCTGTACCTGATGTATGTATTTTGTATTTACATCCGGTTGCTTCGCAGCAGGATCTGATGATTTTGTCTGCTGCTTCAAACACTATGTCCGTTTCTGCCGAACTGGAACAGCGGCATTCGCATTCAAATGTTGCTCTGTCGCATATAACGTTTCTTGCATTTTCGCTTCTGAATTTTCCTATATTGAATTTTGCTCCTGGATGCAGATCCGGCAGAGCAAAGAGTTTGTCCGCAATCCTGCATGCACATTTCAGGGCGTTGATCCCCTTTTCTGGCTCTATGCCGGCATGTGCACTTTTTCCTGTTATTTCAACGTCGAATTTTACTGAAGAGAGGAAGTCCGTAGGATTTATAACTATCTCGCCGTTTTCTGCGCAGATCCCCAGGTGGAATCCGTAGAGTTCATCAAGACTGTTTATCAGGCTGACATTTGTGAGGGCACGGGCTCCACGGCAGCCCTCTTCGGCCGGCTGAAATATAAAGGTAATGGTTCCGTTCAGCCTGTCCCGGATTTCAGCGAGTTTTATGGCTGCAGATACAGCAAGCGCCATATGTCCGTCGTGGCCGCAGGAATGACAGAGTCCGGGATGAAGAGAGGAGAATCCGCAGGAAAAGGGCAGGTGATCCGGATCAGTTGATTCGCTGACTCCTACCGCGTCAATATCGCATCTCAATCCTCTGCGGATCCCCTGTCGTCCTGTTTCAAGTCTTGCTATAAATCCCGGAATTTTTAGCCGTTCCACTGTCCCCGGATCCGCACATTCTGTTCCTGCCCGCCGCTTTTCTGCTTCATTGCTGATCACGGATGGATCCAGCATTTCAAGGTCTACCTCCGGCAGATCTGAAAGGTAGAAAATTTCGTAGCCGGCCTCTCCGAGCAGTCCGGCCAGCCTGGCTGTCGTGCGGTATTCACACCATCCGTATTCTGGATACCTGTGAAGCTCCCTTCTCAGCTCAGTAACAGATACTGCGGCTTCGAACATCTATTTTATAGATCCTATTTTGCCTGGGAGGCTACAAATTTCCAGTTGATATTGCCAAGAAGCTCCGTCACATATTTTTTGCGATCATTCCGGTAATCAATGTAGTATGCGTGCTCCCATACGTCAATGCAGAGAAGAGGGATCATTTCCTGGTGATCCCTTAAAGGATTGTCGGCATTTGAGTAGTTGAGAATTTCTATGCGATCACCGTTCTGTACAAGCCATGTCCAGCCGGATCCGAAATTATTAACTGCTGCATCCGTTACCCTGGCTGTGAAATCCTCTTTTCCTGAGAAAGAGTTGGAAATAAGCTTCTTAAGCACCTCGTGCTCCATAGGGCATTTGTCACCGTTCTCCTGACCGATGCATTTGAAGTAGAAGTCATGGTTGAACACCTGACCGGCATTGTTGAAAATCGCCTTCTGGTTTTCTGCTGCGGATTTTCTGATAATCTCGGCAATGGAAAGATTTTCATAATCGCTTCCGGCAATAAGCGAGTTCAGCTTTTCCACATATGCATTGAAATGCCTGTCGTGGTGATAGGTCAGTGTTTCTTCGGAGAGAAACGGAACAAGTGCTGTTTTTGCGTAAGGAAGATCAGGAAGTTTAAACATAGGAAATCCTCGGAAGAGTTGAACATTTTTCATGACAATGCAGTCTGCTGATCAGACCGCATCTGCTAAGATTATATCTGATAAATTTATGTTCGATTTGAATCTGTCTCGCAATCTTGTAACACATTTTGATGAGTTGCTGCATAACTCCCTTCTGACTGATTGCTTCGGCTGAGTCAAAACTTCATTTCCTGCCTCTTGTTTTTTTTCTGACTGAGCTTTTCTGACTGCCGTGGTGACTGGTTGTTTCTGTGCTGCTCATTCACGTACCTGTTGACACCTTCCGCTATATTTTTAATGAAATCCTTTCTGAATTTCGGATCATTGGCGTTGTTTTCGTCTATTGGATTTGTTATCACGGCAATTTCAATAAGAATTGCAGGTTTCGTGTTATGGCGGAGAACATAGCATTTTGGAAATGAAAAAATTCCGGTTCTGCGATCAATAACCTCGCGTTGTGTAACCATGACGTGATGAACGCTGTGAATAAATTTTGACGCAGTAAGTTCTTCACCTATTAGTTTTGCTAGTTTTAGTGAACTGCGGTAGTGAGAATTTTCCGGGGAGATCCACAGGGAGTAACCGTATCCGCTGTATGTGGTGCAGACGTTGTCCTTAGTCATTGTTATGCAGTATTCCGGATCTATTGAATCATGATGAATTGAAATAAACAGATCATAATCCCTGAATTTAACCCGATCGCTCAGTGAGCTTGTTTCTTCTTCCGTGTGGGTCAGCATTATGCTGTATCCCTGACGTTTCAGTTCGTCGCTCAGCTCGTTGGTAAAACGGTGATTGAATTTGTATTCACCGACACCGGTGCTGGATTTTGTTCCTATGGATTTGTAATCATGTCCCGGATCCAGAAGAATAGTAAAATGCTTTGCATCACCGCATAATCCCGGTGCTGATGCAAGAAGTGAAGTCAGAAGTATGAATGACATACCCAAAGTTTTGAAAAAAGTCATAAATGCGATTGTTCTTAAATTTAAATAAAAGGTACAACTCCAGAATCTTGCTAAACCTTTTTATCAAAATTCCTCCAATTTCTCTCTGATAAGAGATATCTATCACGGGTAAAAAAATTCTCGATACAGAAGCCTTTAAGAGAGGTAATTTTGCTCTTTCCATAAAAGTCTTAGCGTGGACTTATTTTAACCTTATCGCAAGTTGCAGACAATCAGCACGGCAGAGGTGTATTAATATCATTGATACGCTTTGTGTTGGCACTCTTCTTTTGTGTGAGAAATTCCTGAATTCCACATACTGTCTGTCCGTATAACATGAAGGTTATCAAGATTAGTCCTTATGGACTGGCTTGATGTAACTTTTATGTTTTTAAACGCATTGTTTTGCCTCTGAACTTCAACGTAGCAGTAATATAGGTTCTCCATGAGAACTGCAGAACTGTTAATTATTTCTTCAAAATCGTGATCCCTGAAATTCATGTGATCCGAATTAGTTTGAAAAGGTTGTCCGTTATTTGATTTGATTCTAAAAAGAAAGAATTTTCAGCGTCAATACTTTTCTTGTTAGAAGTTCACATAAAGCAATTAGAGAATTTTTGAAA
>CADBNP010000199.1 GCA_902796095.1 uncultured Aeromonadales bacterium
ACAGTCTGTTTATAATACTGAAGCTGGTCGGAATTCTTTTTCCGGCTTGTTTTTTTATGTGTGAAGTCTGTCAGATCAGAAGAAACCATAGGAGATGCAGGTTTTGATAAGGCGCGAAGAAATATCTAAACTGGATGATTTTTTCACTGATTTGGGAAAACGCAGAAACAAAGGCGGGTATTTCTGTCGCATAAACGGATACAACCGGCAGATCCATGAATTTATTCTCAGGTATTATGAAGCGGCAAGAAAGTGCGGAGCTGTAATTGAAGGTAAACTGAATAATCCTGACGAGAAAAATCTGTCCTATTACAATGAGATTATGGGTTCCGATTTTCAGAGGGATCCTGAATTTATAAAATCCGCCCTGAAAAAATGGCTGCCGAGGGCATCTCTGTTTCAGAGAGATAATCTGGCTGCATCCATATGCAGTACTCTTGATGAACTGAAACAGGCCGGCAAAAATGAAAATATGCTTAAAAATGCGTATGTAAAATTCATGTGCTGGCTTTATTACAGATTTGAAGGAATCGTCAATCATCTGGGTGAGGAAAAACTGCCGAAGATCCTGTACGAGGGAAGCACAGGCAGTTATGAACTTCTTCTTATGAAGGTTCTTTTTTCAGCAGGATGCGATATTGTTCTTCTACAGTATAACGGCGATGCAGAATATCTGAAATTAGATAAAAATTCTGAATGGTCCTCTGATTTAAAAATTGAGGGAATGACAGCCTTTCCGGAGTCCTTCAGTCTGAAGGTTATCAGGCAGGATATACAGAATGCATTGAACTGTGAACGTCTGTACGGGACTAAACCGCAGTTCAGCAACTGCACCAATGCATGGATTTCCGGAAAAATTATGGATGATATCCGAAAGGATTTCGGCTCAAGAGGAAATGACGGAGCGTTTTTTTATAACTGCTTCTGCAGAATCAGGGGAGTTGAGGACAAGGTTACATATCTTAACGATCTGTACCGGCTGCAGCTTGATCTGAAGCAGTCGCAGAGAAACATTGTAATAGTGAACGGACAAATACCGCATCCTTCATCTGAGGAGATAAGCGGAATACATCACGGCAACTATAATGATGTCAGTCAGATGATTTCCGATCTGTCATCCAACCTGAGTTTCCTGTTAGGTCAGGAACTGAGAAGAATAGTAAACAAGGCTTTTGTCGACATAATTCTTGAAGAGAGCAGAGCAGAGATAAATATCAGCAGACTGACGGGCAGGGCTGTTTATATGCTGTGCTGGCTTAAACGCTATCATCTGCAGCTGTTTCCCAACTGGAAAATGCCTCAGACAGCAGCTTTCCTTCTGATGGGAGGTTGCAGAAATGACAATGAATCCGCATTCTGCAGATTCCTGGCCAGACTGCCGGTTGATCTGATCATATTCAATCCGGATCTCAGTCAGAAGTGCTGCCTGCAGGATAACCTTCTGTACGAGGTTAATTATGAGGAGTCTCTTGAGGTTTCTGAATATCCGGATGAAAACTCCGGACTGAAAGTTGGGACGGCTGCCTATCACGCAGAGCGTGATCTGGATAAAATGGTATACGAAGATACCGGAATTTACCGCAATCAGCAGTACAGCAGGGCTTCAGTACTGATTCTGCAGACCATGTATGAGGAGATCCCTGTATTGTGGGATCAGGAGGTTAAATACAGACCTAATTTCAGCATAGCAGATTCAGTTGTAAATACTCCTGTAATTTTTGCCAAAATAAGCGGTGTCAAGGATAAGGATTTGCCATCGTACTGGGACAGCATCAGGAAACTGATCACCCCCGATACGGCAGTCATTAAAAATGTACCGGTTATAACCGCTGAAACTCCGAACCCGGTTCGGGAATTTGCCACGGAGTTCTTTAAAAACGGTAAACTTCTGAAAACAGTAATCAAGTCCCATAAGGCATACCAGTACGGTTTTCTGAGGGAGAATGTACAGGATTACATTCTTGACAAGCTGCAGCTCCTGATAGATCAGAAAATAATAAAAGGAACATTTGAAAACGGTACCGAGTATACTATTATTTCAACAGTGCTGAATCTTGATAAAAATATCCTGAGAATGATTCAGAAATTTGATTTTACGAAAAAGAACCCGAAACTGATTTACGTTATTGCCGGTGAAACAATGCTGTCGCTGGAGGATACTATCAGTGTGGCTTTTTTCAACCGGCTGGGATTCGATATTCTGTTCTTTGTCCCTACAGGATATCAGTGTGTCGAGAAGTACTTTAACCGTAATTTAATGGAAGAACATCAGATAGGAGAATATGTTTTTGATCTGAGAATCCCTAAACTGGGTAAAACTTCATCTGATCAGAACAGTGCTTCATCCTGGTTTGATTTTATTTTTAAGTGGAGGAAATGATATGGGTCTGAATTTCAGCAAATCATCCACGGAGCAGCCTGAAGTAATTGAAGTTGCCCCGGATCAGGAGCCTGGCACTGATCTGGTTGTAAAACCATATGACATAGTTGCTGACAGAAACAACATGAATACGCAGCTGGTTAATTCTCCCGAGGTTGATGCTATTGTGAGTACAATAGAGGTCAATAATATGGAGTCGATTGTCAGCTTCGGTGCAAATGTCGCCGAGGAAATATCCAAGGCATCCGATGTAGTTCTGAACGGTATGAGCATGTCTCAGCTTGATGATTCAAACCAGATGCTGGCAACTCTGGCCAAGATCATGGAGAAATTTGATATTCAGGAGCTCAAGGATGATAACGAAGGTTTCTGGGGAAAACTCTTCGGAAATCTTCGCAAAAAACTTGATCATCTTCTTGAAAAATATCACACCATGGGCGAAGAAGTTGACAAGATTTATGTTCAGCTGAAGCAGTATGAGGCTGAGATCAAGCAGGCCAACCGCAAACTTGAATCCATGTTTGATGCCAACGTAAATTTTTATCATGAGCTGGTAAAGTACATTCTGGCAGGTGAGCAGGGATGCAGGGAGCTGGAAACATATATTGCCCAGCGTCAGAAGGATCTGGAGACAACAGGAGACGGAGCAATTCAGTTTGAAATCAACAATCTGAATCAATGTCTCATGCTTCTTGAGCAGAGAACCCAGGATCTGAGAATGGCGGAAAGTGTGGCCATGCAGTCCATACCAATGATAAAGACAATGGCATTTTCCAATATGAATCTGGTCAGAAAAATCAATTCTGCATTTGTTGTAACTCTTCCTGTTTTCAAACAGGCCATTGCACAGGCCATTATGCTTAAGCGTCAGCGTCTGCAGGCTGAATCCATGGCCGCACTTGATGCCAAAACAAATGAACTGCTGATTAGAAATGCAAGAAATACTGTTGAGCAGTCCAAGATGACCACCAGACTGGCATCCGGATCCTCGGTTAAGATCGAAACTCTGGAAACTACCTGGCGTACGATTGTAAACGGCATTGAAGAGACAAGAAACATTCAGGAAAATGCCAGAAAGAAAAGAATTGAGGATGCAAACCGCCTGGAGGTTATTAAGCAGGAATTCAATCAGAAGTATCATATGCCCGATAAGAAGTACTGAACTGATTCATAACAGTTGAAGAGGAACATGCCGTCATGGCATGTTTTTGTGATGCTGCGTTTTTTGTACACTACGGCATTTTCAGAAGCAGGAGTCTGCCGGCTGGCAGGACTTCTGTTGTGTCTGATTTATTCTGTGATGTCTTTTTGCTGTAAAACCGACAGGTCTGGCAGCTGCTGATTTACCAGTTACTTGAATTTGCACTGTCTGCCGTGTCATGCTCTGCAGAAATTTTTTCAACCGGCAATCTCCCAAAATATTTCTGATGATTATCATAAAAAAATTACGCCTTCCCGCATTTGTTTCATATCTGTGCCTGTCCTCCTTTATTTCCGGCTGCTCTTCCTACAATGTGGTTTCAGACTGGGGCAACATTTCTCTTGCTGAGGACGGTGATATATGGACAGGCAGAGCCTATACCATTACCGCAGAAAATGCCGTTAATATCCATGCCTCCATGGGAAAGATTGTTGAAGGTTCCGGAAAATCCGAATACCGGTATATTTTCAATCGTGAGCTTCTTGATCAGCGTTCTGCCGAATTTCCCGTTGTTGATGAATTTACCTACGAAACACCCCAGGGAAAAAAGTTCAGCCGCCGTATAAGACTTTATGAGCAGGATCCTCTTCTCCGATATCAGTGGCATATATATAACAACGGTAAAAATTATTTCGATGTATCAAGAGCTCCTTTAAAAGGCATTGATCTTAATCTTCTGCCGGCCTGGGCAGAAACTGACAGTGACGGCAAAGCATTAAGCGGAGAAGGTGTGACGGTTGCAGTGCTTGATCTTCCTGTAGATCTCAAGCATGAGGATCTGGCTGACAGAGTTGATGAATCAAAGAAAGCTGTTGATCCCGGATCTGTCAATACAGGCGTTGTGATCAACAATCTGAACAGAACCAGGGGAGCCGAGCTTCACGGCACATCTGTTGCCGGAATTATTTCCGCATCAGGGTTTAACGGCAGGGGGATCAGAGGCATTGCCTACAAAAGCCGGTTTTACTCGGTAAATGCCATATCATCACCTCAGGAGCTTGTCAGGCAGGAAGGTGCCGCCAAACTTGTTTCGGCCTTTGAAAAGGTTTTGAAAACTGCAGATACGGATGTGGTTAATGCCAGTATTGGATCAGATCTTTATGCGGAAAATGATGAAAGCTCAGGTCAGATAGACGTTCTGTACAGCCGTAATATTCCAGTTGTTCATGCTTCAGGCAATGAATTTCGGCTAAATACATGGAACGGCACGGTAATAAATAAGCGGTGTGCTGAATTAAGGGCTGACTGCCGAAGCTCTGTTACCGGACATCTTTCCCGCTCTCCCCACGTTATTAACGTGGCGGCAGTTAATGCAGAGGGCAGGAAATCCTCCTATTCCTCCTCCAGCTCCAATATGTGGATCTCCGGGCTTGGAGGAGAGGACGGCTATTCTCTTGTGAAAAATGACGATGCCCCCGGCGTTGTCTCCACACTGTCAAGCTATGACTGCTCTCATAACAACTATGACAGTGACGGGGACAGATCCCGCTGGAGAACCTTCGGAGATCAGTCCTGCCATTACACCGCAAAAATGAAGGGAACTTCGGCGGCAGCTCCTGAAATTACCGGAATAATAGCTCTTTTAAAGCAGATTAATAAAGGTTTTACCATACCTCAGATTAAATATATTCTGGCATCCGCTGCCCGAAATGATCTTAAAATACCGGGTCTTAAGTATGAGCCTCTAAAGGATTCTTCCGGTATGACAATTGATCCCGGGTGGACAGAAAACAGTTCCGGTTATCGTTTTTCAAACTGGTACGGATTTGGACTGATTGATTCTGCGGCAGCTGTTACCCTGGCAAAGAAATGCCATGAAGATCCTGCCTGTAGCAGGAGGACATCGCTGCCTGAAAAAATGATCTTTTCGGTATCTTCATGCTCAAAAGCTGACGGTGGATATGTCTGTGAGATACGGGGTGACGGAGTACATAACGGCGATCCGATGGAGATTGAATCTGTTGAGGTTACTTTTGGCAGGATCAGACCTTTGTGTATAGATGATTCCGGTTTCAGAAATTTCAGGGAGCTGGCTTTTGCTGTTCTGCCGTTTTATACAGATCTGCAGCTGGTGCTGTCATCGTCGGGCGGTACCAGCAGTGCA
>CADBNP010000200.1 GCA_902796095.1 uncultured Aeromonadales bacterium
GTCCAGACTGAGGAAGTTTCCGTATCACCAATATACCTGATCAGAACAGTTAATTTTAAAGATCTGACCAGGTATATGAGTCAGGTGCACGGATCACGGAGATTGAATGCACCGAAATTCCGTTTGCTGACGGAATTTTACAGTTTTTGCTTCCAGTCGCACTGCAGTCCCAGTGCAGATTGTGTATCGTCAGAAATCCCGAATAAAAGTTACCTTGATCATCAAATCAGGATTAAAACAAAGGTTATGATTTCATTGTTATCAGGTTTTTATTATAATTTTTCAGTTTTCATACCGGCACTTCAACGAAAAGTCTGCATAAAATAAATTACGTGCTCCAGATCGGATCCAGGTATTTAAAATCGTTCAGATGCTTCTGACAGGTTGCCGCTTAAAATACTCAGAATTTTAAAACATAAACATCTCAAGAGATAAGGAAATGTTAATGAAAAAAATTATACCCGCAGCTGTCATTCTTGCTGCCTGCTTTGCTGTTTCAGTACAGGCTGATCCTTTTTCAGGCACATGGGAAAATAATCAGAATTCCCAGATCCAGCTTTCACCTTTAAGTGACGAGTCGGACAAGTATCTTGTAGTTGAATATTCAAACCCGAACTCTGATTCAGGATATACGGAATGCTCATATCATGCCAACAAGATTAATGACGACACGCTCAAGCCAATTTACGAAACGGTCGAATGCAGAAAATATGAAAAGACGGGAGATGAATACAAATCCACTGAGGTCGAAAGACCGGCTGATTTTACAGACTACATCGAACTGAAAATCAAGCGTCACAAATTAAACTGCGAAGGTAAGAACGACGGCAGTTCATGCGAATCTGACTACCACTTTTCAGATGAAGCTGTAGGATAACAGTCTGTGAATCAATAGATCGCATTTACAGTTTCATCAGTCAGGTAAAAACCGACAAATTGAGCAGACGGTCTCGATCCGCACAGTTTGATCGTATAGACAGCCATTTCAGCGCACAGCATGAGGTGGCTGTGTTTTTTGTTCACACTGATCTGTCAGGTTGCGAGTGAAATATCGGGCTTCAACAGGTGTCACAACGAATAAAGTACTGCCTTATTTCACATATCTCTGAACGCGGCAGTACCATAACAAAAAGCTGCCGATTGATAACAGAGAGCATTGTGACCGACGATAGGAACGAAAATGATCCAAACAACAGTCAGAACTGGTCAATAAGCGAAGATGTGTGATGAGCGGGCATTTGATTTCTCAGGTACGGGGCATGTAAATTTCAGAATTTTTGTTTCATGCTGTGATGCACAAGTATTATGCCCATGTCACATCCTGCCTTAAAGAGTACAGAATCCCCCCTGCTTCAGTCTTTGTTTATTCTGCACAATTTTCCATGCCTGAAGATTAGCAACTTTCGGCTTTCTTCTCGTCTGTGTGTGCTGCTCAGCAAAGACTGATGTTCTCTTCCCAGTGATCTTCAGCAATTCTGCTGTTCTCCGGATCACCGGCATTTATTTTTACTTCGCGACCTTCTAAACCATGAGTCGTCAACCTTCAGGTTTCAGACAGTCTTATCAGCGGTAGATATCAGGATTGTTAAGGTATTTTGTGACGTATTCTCCCGCACCTTCTTCAAGAGATGTCATCGGTCTGACATAGCCGCAGGCCCGAAGTTTAGCCAGATCCGCCTGGGTATAGTACTGGTATCTGTCACGGATTGCTTCCGGCATCTCCACAAATTCAATTTTCTCATCAAGCCCGAGAGCATTCCATGTTGCCTTTGCCAAATCATAGAAAGATCGTGCCGTACCTGTACCCACATTGAAGAGGCCGTTTACGGAAGGATTCTCCAACATCCAGACAATTACGCTGACCACATCCTCAACATAGACAAAATCCCTGAGCTGCCAGCCGTCTTTGTAGTCAGGACGGTATGACTTAAACAGTTTGACGGGTTCCCCCCTCTTCACACTCGGGAAAATATGAGCGATAACCGACTTCTGACCGCCCTTGTGATATTCATTCGGACCGTAGACATTAAAAAACTTGAGACCTACATGCTGCTTCGGAGTGCCTCTGTTTTCTGCCAGTTCTCTTGCCACCTTGACATCAAAGGATGCCTTTGACCAGCCGTATGGATTGAGAGGTCTCAGTGCCTTGAGGTAGGAAAGAGAATCGTCATCGGTAAATCCGTTGGCTCCGTCTCCGTAGGTGGCAGCAGATGATGCATAGATAAACTGACAGTCGTTATCACGGCAGAAGCACCACAGTTTCCAGGAAAGCTGCTGATTGCTTCTCAGGATCAGATCCACATCTCTTTCCGTAGTAGTCGAAATAGCCCCCATGTGGATTACTGCAGTAATCTCCTTTTTGTGTCTTTCAAGGAAATCATCCATCTGCTCCGGAAGGATTATTCCGCCAACCTCATGCTTGGCCAGATTCTTCCAGCGATCATCAGTTCCGAGCCAGTCCACAACGTACACGTCATGAATATTCATTTCATCAAGTCTTGCAACAACGCAGGATCCGATAAATCCCGCAGCACCTGTAACAACTATCATAAACCTGTTTCCTCTTTAAAAAAGGGTCTCAAACCACCCGACAGACAGCACCAGGATCATTCCGAACCTGTGTGCCATAATGCAGATCTGCAGTTCTTTCTTCTGCACTCAGCTCTGCTCTTCCTCCAGCTGCTTTTCAATCAGTCTGATCAGGATATGTATAATTTTAATATGAACCTCCTGGGTCCTGTCGGCATAACCGTAATGAGGTACCCTCATGCCGATATCGGCAACAGGCAGGGTGACGCCTCCGCTCTTGCCGGTAAGCAGAATGGTGGTGATACCCTTTTTATTTGCTGTCTCCACAGCTTCAAGAACATTGCGGGAGTGACCTGATGTGGATATGGCCAGAAGACAGTCGCCCTTTTTGCCGAGAGCTTCAACATATCTCGAAAAAATATGCTCAAACCCGAAATCATTGGATACACACGAGATATGGCTCGGATCTGAAATTGCTATGGCCGGATATGGTCTGCGATCCTCTCGGTAGCGTCCGGTGAGTTCTTCGGCAAAATGCATGGCATCGCAGTGAGATCCTCCATTGCCGCAGGATATAATCTTTCCCCCCGCCCTTATGCTGTCTGCCATGGCACGTGCGGCCCTGACAAGATTCTGCATATTGCGCTCCTCTTCAATAAAAGCCCTGAGAACTCTTTCACCCTCTTCAAAATCATCGCGGGCAATTTTTTCAAGCTCCAGATCTTCCAGTTCACTCATTTCTGTATTCCTTATTATTAAAACATCCAGTCCAAAATACTCAGCCCGAGAGACTACTCAACAGAATTTATAATTTTCTTCAGAGCTGCAAACTCCTCATTGGAGAGCGTCACACCCTTGCCCATTTTCTCATGGTTCTGATCCCAGTCTCTGATATCGTACTTCGGATTTGCTCCATTCCAGCTGACTAAATTAATCTCCTTTCTCCAGCCCTTTGCATTCGGTTCTGAAAGGAAGCCGATATTTCTAACAATTTCAAATTTAAATTCTGTCATTTACGATCCCCCTTGCCATTCAGCTCAGACAGTTTACGGTTTATAAAATCATTATCCTGCATGATTTTATTATAATCATTCTTAAGCATATGATAATTCAGAAAACCTTTTTCGTAACCGGGAATAGAAAAATTGGCATCAAAATAATTCTCGTAATAGCCGGTGATTTTGTCCATACCTCCAAGTCTGGTACATTCCTCACGAAGCAGCTGAGGATACTCGCAGATTGCCTTTCCGGTTTCTCCGAACTTCAGAGTTTCCACCAGTCTGCAGGAAAGTTCAAACTCCCGGATCCTGTTGGACGCCTCGCCCAGAAGCTGATTATGTCCGGCAATAAGGTATATCACGGATAATTCACTGTCCTTGAATCTGTTGGTAACAGTATAGGTGACGCCGTCGCAGTCTGCACTGCCCCTGACAATGCTCACCAGATCCCCTGCCGGATCCAGCTGTTTCATATATCCGGAAATTTCCTCAAGCTGTTTTTCATTAACAGCCTTCTTATCCTCCAGAATCCCTTTAGCCATATCGATTATTTCGCTGTAACTTTTGTTATTCACATTCTCTCTGTACAGCAGATCCAGCTCATCCTTCCGGTCGGTACCTTTTTCATGAGAAATATAGGCGGCCTGAATACCGAGAGATATATTAATCTGAAGATATGCGGTATAAAAAGCCAGTCTCTTATCTTCGGGCAGAAGTCTGATCACCAGAGATGAAGACTTCTTAAAATCATCCGCAGACTGAGCACTGAGCAGAGGTATGGATTCAGCAGCTGATACAGCTCCGGAAAAAAGCAGCAAACAAAATGAAAAAACAGCGGTATATTTCAAAATTACGCTCCGGCAAATCAAACAATCCTGTCTGAGCAATCCAGTTCAGTTCGGCTCAGATCAAAATATAAACTCTTAAAACGTATATTTTACAAAGGGCTGAATTAGAAAAGACGGATGCCAGTCCGTCTCTTCGTTTAAACATCAATGCAGAAGACTACTCAAAATCAAGCTGCATCAGCCTCTCAGAAGCTTCCTTGCTTCCCTTCTCAGCCGCAAGTCTAAGGTAACGCTTGCAGGCTTCATGGTCCATATAGCCGTATTTGCTGGTATAATACACATCCGCCAGCGTCAGCATGGCAGGAACATAGGTCTTCTCGTCAGCAGCCTTGACCAGCCAGCCGACACCCTCAACGACATCCTTGCTCGTACCGGCCCCTTTAACCAGCATGATACCCGCCTGAGTTTCACACTCCGGATCACCGTAACCCGCACATCTGTAGTAATATGAAAACGCTTTCTCAGCAGAGATCGGAATATACTTTCCGTTGGAATACAGTTCGGCAATAGTCCTTATGGCATCAAGATTTTTCATGGATGCTGCCTTCTGAAGCAGATCCAGTCCCTTCGTCACATCCGGCTCAGTACCCTGACCCCTAAGATACATCATGCCGCTTTCGATCATTGCCTCCTGAATCTTTGCCTGACATGCTTTGTCATAGTACTTCAGTGCTTCTGCAAAATTAACATCGGTACCGACACCGTCGCGGTATGCTCTTGCGGTCTCAAGAGCGGCATTCTTGTTTCCGAGATCTGCTGATTTTTTGTACAATTCAAAGGCTTTGGCAGGATCCGCCTTGACACCTGTTCCATTCCTGTAAAAACCGGCAAGAAGCTCCATACCGTCAGGATTGTTCTTTTCCGCAGACTTTTCCAGATAAGGAAGAGCTCCGTTGATATCATTCTGACTGATCAGCTCCTTTGCAAGGGCAACCTGGGCCAGATCATTGCCGGCATCTGCTGACAGACGGTAATACTTCTCTGCCTGATCCTTGGAATAATAACTGCTCTTAGGATCAGATACCATATTGCCAAGAGAAAGATTGGCATTGCTGTCACCAAGTCTTGCGGCCTTTTCGTAGTAGTAGTGTGCCTCACTCTCATCGGCATCCACACCCTTGCCTTCCTTGTACATGTTGGCAAGATTGTTGTTGGCATCAGCAAGATCCGCATTTGCAGCCTTTTTATAATAATCAACCGCCTTGCTGAAATCCTGATCGGTGCCCCATCCGTTCTCATACATGGCACCAAGAAGATTGCTTGCCTCGGCATCATTGTCTGCCGCGGCGGCGGAACAGTTCTTAAAAGCCTCCTCATAGGAGCCGGAATTAAAACTTGCGTAGCAGGAGTTGGCAAGTTTGATGCTTTGCTCACTTTCCGCCAATGCTGGGGCAGAACCGGCAGCAGAGCACGCCGAAACGACCGCTAAAAACAAGAGAGATTTGTTCATTCCACATATCCTTCTGACTGTCACAATTACTATGATTATATCTTTTGAGAGGAAACTATTTGTAAATAAGTGCTCTTTTTAGTTTTTAATTGTGAGCATTGTTGCATATCAGAAAGAGGTTCTCCGAATCGAAAGTGCAAATGCAGAAAACAAAGGATAACTGAAATGATTTACGGATGAAAACAGAGAATTCAGCCGCAAATCTGCATGATCCGCAAGAAGTGATCAGAAAGATATGTCTGACAGAACCTCACGGAAATGAAAAGACCTGCCGGATGTTAATGACTGCCGGAAACAGAAAACGGCGCCCAGGATCCGGAACGCCGTCTCAGATATTCTCCGCTGGCAGAACCGGAATTTTAAATCAGATGCTGCCGGCAGATCAGAGTCATGCTTCATGTCTAAGCATGACTAAAGACTGTCAACACCCATGATCTGCCTCAGATCATCAAGAGATGCTCCACCGACAAGGGAAGCAGCCGTAACCCTGTGATCCTTCTCCAGAAGGTAGATTCCCACCGAAGACGGAAGTTCAGGATTACGGTTATTCATCTTCACACAGTCAAAATTCACCATATGCATGCCGCGATGCAGAGTTCTGCAGTCAAATCCAAGGTTGTCGTAAAAATTACGCATCTCCTCTCCCATCTGATCCAGAGACAGTCCTGCATCTTCAACAGGCGCCAGGGTTATTATCTTGCTCCTGTTTACGTAAAACGACACGTCGCTGCCGTCAGATGCCGGAGAGGATTTCCACCCGTCAGGGAGTGCCCCGGCAGAAGCCGTCAGCATCATTGCAGCTGCAGCCATATAATTAATTTTCATGTATATCTCCAAGTAATGTTTGCTTTCAAACAGTGAGTGAGTGTATCACCGGAAAAATCAAAAGCAAGTTTGCACGGTACAAAGAGTCAGCAAAAAAACTGTCGCAGAAAAGAT
This sequence comes from uncultured Aeromonadales bacterium, assembly GCA_902796095.1. Taxonomy (GTDB): domain Bacteria; phylum Pseudomonadota; class Gammaproteobacteria; order Enterobacterales; family Succinivibrionaceae; genus UBA2804. The sequence goes on from CADBNP010000200.1 coordinate 6,765, forward strand.
TGTTACAAAAAAAATCCGGCAATCGTTCAGATACGCCGGATCTCACGATAGAAAGCACACTCAGAGGGCTAACGTCTGAGAATCCCGTCTAATGTGGAAATCATCTCATTGATATTTATAGGCTTTGAAATATGTCCGTCCATGCCTGAAAGTTTTTCAGCCTCTATATCCTCCACAAACGCATTGGCAGTCATTGCTATCACAGGTATCCGGGCAATTTTTTCATTCTCAGACTCTCTGATAAGACGCGTTGCTTCATGTCCGTCCATTACAGGCATCTGAATATCCATCAGAACAACATCATAATATCCCGGCTCCGAATTTCTGACTGTTTCAACAGCCTGACTTCCGTTTTCCGCAGTTTCCACCTCAAAGCCGAACCGTTTAAGACACATTGTCGCAATCTCACGGTTGATAGCGATATCCTCCACCAGAAGAACCCGCTTTCCCCTGAACATGTCAGCCTTAGGCGTAACCTGCTGAACAGTCTGGCCACCGGATTTTTCACCGGCTGCGGAAGCAGCAGTTTCACCACTGCCCGCTGCATCATCCTGAGCAAAATCCATGGGAATAGTCACAGTAAACTCTGTTCCCTTACCGACAGCCGTCTTACATGTTATGGTACCATTCATGAGTTCCACAAGGGTCTTTGAAATTGCCATTCCAAGACCAGTTCCGTTAATGCCGCTTACAGTGGATGTTCTCTCCCGTTCAAACGGTTCGAACACCTTTTCTGCAAACTCGGCACTCATTCCGATACCGTTATCCCGAACCACAATAACATAGTTGGCTCTTGTTTCCGGCTTTTTCTCAACAGATACATTTTCGAAGGCATCAATACCCACATTCTTCACTTCACCGATACCTTCAGAACTCTGGGAAAGGATCAGCTCCACCCTTCCGCCTTCATTGGTGAACTTAAGAGCGTTGCCCACCAGATTCATAACAATCCTTTTCAGATAGTGTGCATCGCATATCACCATGCGCTGAGCAACCTCATTTGTACTGACCTCAAAGGATATGTTCTTCTTGTTCATCTGATTGACAAACATATCCTGGATCTCCTGGATAATCCCGACAACATCATTGCTGGCCAGCTTCAGCTCCAGTTTACCGTTTTCGATGCGGCTCATCTCAAGAACATCGTTGACCAGTTCCGTCAGATGAATACTTGAGGCACTGATTTTTTTCAGGTACTCCCTCATATCATCAGCAGAAACACCGGGCTGAAGAGCTATGTCTGTATAGCCGATGATGGCATTCATCGGAGTTCTTATGTCATGGGACATATTCGACAGAAAGGCACCCTTTGCCTTGTTGCTCATCTCGGCATTTATCTTGTCCTGCTTCATCTGCATTTCACGGCGACGGATGATGGAATAGACGCTGAACATGATTGAAAGGGCAAGAACCATGGAGAAAAACTGGATCAGGCTGTTTTCATGAAGAGCATGCTTGACCATGGCCAGCTGATCTGCAATGTATAAGTCGCTGCCGTCAAAAGAACCACTGCCGGCAATCTTTGAAACAAGACTCTGGTAATGCGTGGAAATATTGTCCACGGATTCCTTGACTGATGCGAACGACGCCTGCCGGACCCACATGAGAAGAGCGAAGAAAATCAGGGACAGAAGAGCAATACCCACAACAGACGAATTGCCGAAGCGGTTATCCTTTTTGAACACAACTCTGAAGAAGAAGAAACCGATAATGCTCCAGAATGCCAGCATCAGGTAGGATTCAGATTCAAGAGTGTTTCCTGTGAATATATGGGGAATAAGCAGGAACAGCATAAAAAGGAAGGATATCACCAGCCCCATAATGCCGGTTGCCTTGAAAAGAGTGATTTTTTCCGCACAGGCCAGCTTCACCGCAGCTGCCGATGTATAGGCATAGGCAAAGACTGCCCCGATCGTGGTCATATCAACAGTCCAGCTTATAACTGTCCTTCCAAGAAACGGCACACCCAAAGAGCAGATAATAACAAACCAGACGGCATGAACAGGAACATTGTCTCTGCTCAGACCGGTAAACCACTTCGGAAGAATATCGTCCTGACCGAGAGCGTAAAGAAGTCTGCTTGAAGCTATAACATTGGTTATGATACTGGTGCACAGAGCTCCGAAAACGGTCAGAGTCAGAACCGGTACACCCCAGGAGCCGAGAAACTTCTCTGCACCTTCAAATATGAGAATAGGAATCGGATGTCTCTGCTGCTTTAACTGGGCAACATATTCGCTCCAGCCGGCATATTCGTCGGAAATGGAAAGTGCGGAAAGCAGCATGAGCATAATGTAGCAGAGTGCAATCACTACAATCGCAACAGCCATGATAAGAAACGACTTTCTTCCCGAAAAACTCAGTTCAGACGAGGAGTTGGAAATAGTTTCAAAGCCTACAAAGGCCCACGGAACAAAAGCAAGGCACATCCAGATCTGGGACGGAACAGACGCACTGTCCGAGAACAGCGGTGAAATTTTTTCAACCGGACTCGCTTCAACAGAAAAGGCACCGACGGCAAACGTAGCAATACCGGCAAGCATTATAAAAACCATTACCGTCAGAAGAGCCGCCGCCAGTCTCCTGGTTTTTAGCGTGATATAGGAAAAGAGAAGAATGGCTCCGGATCCGAGACACGCCTCCCCAAAATAGACATCAAGACCGGCTACTGAATAGGATGGTCCGATTCGGAACAGATCCCCGAAGGCATACCTGGCCAAAACCGCAAACGCAGTTCCGTTGGCCCAGAGCATGGTGACATAGGTCAGAACCAGAAAGACACCGCAAAGAAAACTGTGATCATATCCGAAGGCCCTTCGGGTGAAGGCAAAGGCTCCGCCGGGATCCCGGCATCTGTTAATCAGATAGTGATAGTTGCATGCAATCACAAGGATCATGAGACCGCCGATAAACATTGCGATGGATGATCCAAGCGGACCGCTGAGCGGAAGAAGTGTAGTTGCAGGCATTACAAAAACACCCCACCCTATGGCACAACCCACACAGATTGAAAATGCAGCCAAAGGTGAAACATAGGGAGACAAACCTGTATGGTTGTCATTTACCGAACTCTGATCTGAAGCCATGGAACTACCACACTTACACTTAAATCATGAATAAAAAGATTCTCTGCCATAATACAATTAAAAAAGAACATTTTTATAGACTTAAGGCTATTTTTTCAATTTTTATTCACAGATCCTTGATAATCTGAACATCCTGCCGAAAAATTCATTCAGATCCCGCCGGATATCGGAACTTTGAAACAGACATTCTGTGCTCAGTCGATTCTGACAGTCTGCAATCCTGTAAACACCGTAAAACATTTCCTGCCCGCAATGTTACTGACGAGGTTAAAAAGCAGACAAAAAAAAGCACCCTATACCCGAAGGCATAAAGTACTTCATCACGACTGAAAATATCCAGGTAAACGTCATACCGGCAACGGGAAGTTCATACCCGATAAAACCCCGCTAGGCAACAAACTCTGCCCTCTTGTCCTCTTCCCCTCTGGACTCTGAAACAAGCTCAAGCATCTCAACCGGAGTGACGGCTGTAAGGGGATTGCGCACCAGACGACCCTTTGTATTCTCGTACTTTATCTTTTCCTGCTGCAACGGTGAAAGCTGCTCCATCACCGTTCTCGGAATTTCAGGGTGACGCAAAGTAAGCGGTTCAGGACTAAGACATTCGAGCAAATGTACAGCCACCATTCCTCCCTGACGGAAATAGTCGCCCAGCATATCAGCCTTTGCGATGTCACTGTCCTCGCTCTGCAGTCTTACAGGTTCCTGAAGTGCGAACTGTTCCCGCAGATCTTCCGTCTGCTTCTCCTGCACTACCGGATCTTTTACCCAGGCCTGATCCTGCACATCATCTGACAGCATGGATACCAACAGACTGAACTGTGATGAAAAACCGTTATGAACTGCTTGATTTAATTCACTGCCTAACTGCAGTTCATCAACGAGCAAATTGTCTCTAATTTCACCGGTCAGCATATCGGTACTCCCCTTACACAAAAATATATCGGTAAATCAGAAATTTCTTGAGGCGATTTTTCATGTTTTTTCTGACGGAGGGAGCAGAAACAGCATTACAGAAAATACGTAACAGCCAAATCGAACTTGCGCATTCCGGAAGCTGGCACCTGCAATAAGAAGCCAAACAGCATCCGTTAAATTTCTTAAGAAAATGAAAGAAAGAGGGGCAAAATATAAAGGCAAAAAATAAAAAAGAGAAAAAAAATAAAGTTAGTTATTGCTAACCAATATAAGTTGGTGATATTATAAGCTTATACAAGTGATCGATATCACATTTTATCAGAACACTTGCCTACTAACTTGAGAAAACCATGGAGATATATACGATGAGCAAAAAACTTGTTTCAGCCATTGCCGGTGCTGTTGCTGTTCTTTCTTCAGCAAATGCCGGTGCCGCCACTGTATTTGAAAACGATACCGCCAATCTCAGCGTGATCGGTCGCGTAAAAGTTCAAATCAACAACAATGATATGGATCCTGATCACAGAATGTCAGGCATAGCAAGACTAGGTGTTGAAGGCTCAACCAAAGTTAACGACTACATTTCCGTATACGGTCATATTCTTTATGAAATGGCTGCTCAGGACGTAGTAGACAACGATGAGCGCTTCAAGATTTATAACGGCTGGGTTGGATTTGATTTCAACGATTTCGGCAAACTGCAGTTCGGTCATTTTGAAGATGCATTCTACAAGGTATCAGAAGTTACAGATATTTTCATCGATCTGGGAACTGCAGGAGCTACCTATCAGGGTCTTACCGATAACGATTACGGCGGACGCAAGGACGGTGTGGCAATGTACGAACTTGACTACAGCGGTATCAAATTCGCAGCGTCATATCAGTTCAGGGATTCATCAAAATATGTGAATTACGGTGTGGGTGTTACCGCCGGATACGAATTTCAGATCGGTGATAATCCTCTCGGTATTCTTGCAGGATACGGTCATACCGAAGGTCTGAGATCAGCCAACGGCGCCGGACTGAACCCTGACAATCTCTACTACGGCGTAGACAAGAATGAATGGGGCATTTCTCTCTACTACGGAGAAATGGGAGCACCTGGCATCTATGCAGCAGCCATGTACAACTGGGGTAAACTTGACAAGACCTACAAGACAAACGGTGTTGAAGCTGTTCTTTCATACACCACACCAGGTACCGCATGGAATTTCTCACTGGGTTATGCATACCTGCATAACAGCAATAAGGACTATTCCCGTATCAGATTTGACAGTGATCGTTCAACCGTCAGCAACACATGGACCGGCAACATCACCTACAATCTGACCTCAAACTTCCAGATTTTCACTGAAGCTGAGTTTCATGCAAAGAATGTATTCCTTAATGAAACAGAAAATCTCTTTGAAGTCGGTCTGATATACAATTTCTAAAGCTGATTTAAAATCATTTAATTTGGTTTACCTCATTTCTGAAGATCTCCTCCGGGGAGATCTTTTTTTTGGTTCGTATTTCACCATTCATCAGAAATACCGTTCAAATATCGCTTCTGGCTGACTGCAAAATCCAAATTCACCCGCAACAATGATAAAATAAAGAAAAGGAAGTTCTGATAACAGGGAACTTTTACATAAAACGGCTGTACGGCTCAGATTTATGTTTGCCCTGTTTAATGTGCAGCAAATACCTGTTGCCGGATCAGAACACACGGATTTTACCAGGCAACCAGAACTCTTTATGAAAACATTAAAATACGCATGGCTAGGTCTTTTTATCATAATTATTATTGCCGTAGTAGCATTGAAAAAATTTCCTGAACTCGTTTCCTACGATTACTACTACAAGCATCTCAATATATACATCAACATAACACCGGAAACTGCTGATGAAAAAAAGAGCGAGGAGCTTGGTGATGCCATTGTCAGTCTTATAAAAAAGGATATTAAGTACCAGCTGGATGAAAACTTCGACAAAGCACCGAAAAAGACAGTGGAAAAGGACAGTATTGCACTGACAGTCAATCTTAAGTTCAAGAACTATCACGACTGCTATATGTATCTTCTTCATCACCGCAGCAGCGATATGAAGATTATTCCGGAATCAGAAGTTACAAAATCCAGTTTTGTAAGAAAGACAAAACTGACATACGTCAAGCAGACCGGAACATACGAGAACAAGGAAGAAAAGCAGAAAGGCGCAGTAGAAGTAAGTGCTGTATGCAGATTCTGATCCCGGGACAGAGACACTATTTTGAACGGATGATTACAATATCAGAATGCATCATCCGTTCCGGCACTCAGAACCTTTTACATGCCATTAAAATCTCAGAATCTGGCACCATGACGGAATAAAGGAACACCAAGCTCTTTCCACAAGAGCTCCATTCCGTCCTGCTCAGAGAGATGCAATCAGAATGGCAACAGACGCTGCAATCAGTAAAAAAGCCACACTTCCCAGCATTATGTAGAATGTGGATTCATACCTGAAAATATTGTCAGGAATCGAACTGTCTTCGTACATACCGTTGCTGTCCAGAACATTTTTTGTATTCATCCTCGGAATTCTCTTCAGAGATTTACAGCCGGCAAACATATAATCCATGTTCAGAACTCTGGCTGTATCATATGCCGGGATCTTCTTCAGGGATGAGCACCCGAAAAACATCCTGTTCATATCTGAAACAGATGACGTATTCATGTCCGGAGCATGGATCAGAGATGAGCAGTTTCTGAAAATACTACCCATCTCATTAACCTTTTCAGTATGCATTGATGGTATTTCCGCCAGTCTGACGCAGTCAGCAAACATGCACTGCATATCCCTTACACGATCCGTTCTGTATCTTGGTATTTTTCTCAGTGATGAGCAGCCGTTAAAAAGACCGGACATGTTTATCACTGATGATGTTTCCATCTCCGGTCCATCCTCCAGCGAACAGCAGCCGAAAAACAGTTCACTCATATCCTCCGCATGGGGAGTATTTAATTTCGGCAGCAGAGAAAGAGATGAGCAGTTCTTAAACATGGCACTCATGTTTCTGACATGAGGGAGATCATCTACAGGAAAGTTTTTCAGAGATGAGCAGTTCATAAACATCCCTCTGGTACTGACCACTTGCGACATATCAAACTGAGGAACATGGATAAGTGCTCTGCAGCCGGAAAACATAAAACTCATATCCCTGACAGATCCTGTATTCATTTCAGGAACAGCAGTAAGCTTTGAACAGCGGCTGAACATCAGAACCATGTTGGTAACAGATGAAAGGTTCAGTGAAGGCAGTCTTCTCAGCGAACTGCAGTTGTTGAACATCATCCCGGTGTTTGTAACATTACCTGTATCAAACAGCGGTATTTCAGTCAGAGATGAACAGCCGTCAAACATCTGATTCATATTGGTGACACGCTCAGTTTTATACTTTGGTATCCTGGTCAGACTGCTGCACCCCTTGAACATCCCAAACATATCATCAACCCCTGATGTGTTGAAATTTGGAACCTTTCTCAGTCTTGAACATCCGGCAAACATATTTGCAACAGATGTGGCAGCAGGACCCAGAACAATCAGATCCACATTTATTTCTTCAGGACCCTGCGGATCTTCATCAGAAACAAAAAATTTCTCCGAAGGAGAAACCTTGAAGTAAAGGATCCTGATCCTGTAGTCAGGAGAAACGTATCTGAACAGATCCTGGAATTTTTTCACATCCGCATCTACAACAATGATCCCGAACTTCTGCAGTATTTTCAACGACTTCAGATCTGCAGTCACCGCCGTATAATCAAGAATAAGATCCAGAACATTGGTATCCATCAGTTTTCTGAAAACCGGTTCTCCATCCTTTACAATAATCGAATATTCATTAAGTACGTAATAACAGCGGATAACTGCCAGAAAAAAATCGTTATCACTTTTTTTCTTCAGATTTGAAAAATGATTCTGTACTTCCTCAGGTGAACTGAATACCTGATTATCCACCAGAAAAACAGCGCCGAGAAGATAGGCTACATCAAGCATGCATAAATGAAATGCAACATGACCATTTTTTTTCTTTTCAAAAATTTTATCCAGGGTGTCAGAAATCACAGCATCTCTGCTGTAAAAGTAATGGAGAGACCAGAGAAAATCATCATTGGCAAAAACAGTACTTCCTTTCTGCTCAGCCGACAGAATATCCAGAGCAAGCAGCTTAATATCATCATAGGCTGTATCATTCCAGTAGAGAATACTTTTGTCATCTGAAAGATTATAAAGAAGCTTAAAATAATCAAAATCTGATACTCCGGCCGCTTCGCAGTCATTGGCAAAGTTTGCATATTCCTCGGCACACTCTCTCCTGAAATATGCAGCAAGATCACCACGTCCTACAAACTTCTTCCCGAGATCCCAGTTTTTTCCAAAAGCATCCGCTATCTCATCAGCCGTTTTGAGCATCCGCCCCGCAAATGATAAGGTATTGGCAAATGTTCTTATTTCAGCTGCAGTTCCCGGAGCTGGAAACGGATCTCCGTCAATCCACTTCTGAACCTCTGCCTCTGTCCACCTCCTGTTTATATTGTCTGGATCCTTTCTGTTAGACAGATCCTTGTATGTAAGACCCTGAATAAGAAGTTTCAAATTCTGATCAAAATCATCAGGAAAAGGAATATTCTGAACCGAAGCAAAGGCTGCCATATCGTCAATATCAAGTTTTTCATACGGAGTATGGCCGGTATAAAGTTCGTACAGAGTTATTCCCAAAGAGTAGTAGTCAGATTCCGCAAGGAAAACATTGTTAAATGTCTCTGGAGCACTGTATACCGGAGACATTCCCGTTCTGGTAATCAGCATCGTCTGATCATCAACGATTGAACTGATACCGAAATCAATAATGGAAACATACTTTCCATCATCCGAAAGCATAAGATTGGAAGGTTTTATATCCTTGTGAATAATGCCAGCCTCATGAAGAACCCTGAGACCTGCATTTACGGATGGAATAACAAGAGTCTTAAGTTCATCGATGGAAAATTTCCTGCCCCGAAGACTTCCGTTTCTGAAATATGTAATGACAGCAAAGGTATAATCATTAAACCGTCCGTAATCAACCAGCGAACCGATATACTTTGAACGTATTCTGGTAAGTTCATCAAGCATTTCATCCTTGATGGCATCCTTCCTTCTGTACAGCTTAAGGATATACTCGGTACCTGTCGATTTATCAGTACAGAGATATAAATCAGCCTCACCGGAGGTTACGTCAAGTTTCTCCCGGATCTCATATTTTTCAAGAACAGTTTCCCCTGTCATATCAAAACCGACAGAAGAAACGGCGTTTACCGCAGTAACACCTCTGTCAGGAGATCTTACAGCCGTGATCCCGGCAGGTGCCACGGAAGAGACAGTTTTTGCGGCATCAGAAGAATTTCTGGCATTTCCTGAATTAATCACCGTTCTGTCCGGAGTTATGTCAGTTTTAGCTGCCGGAGAATTTATCACTGTTGTCTTGTTCATAATAGAATCCTGCTGAAAATAACAGTATTGGACTGCGAACTGAGATGGCTCAGAAATCAGCAAATATGGTATTCTGATCATTTTCTGATCTGTACCGGCATGTTCCCTGTTTATTCCGCGAAAATTCCGAGATACATGCAGATCATTCAAACCGCAGTTCGCACCGGTCACCTGTACCACGTAAGTTTACCACAAACAAAAAGCAGTTTTGTGCCGTGTACAATTTTCGTTTTGCTGAGCATCTGCACCGCAGGGAAAATGTATCTGTTCAGGCGGATTCTGGTGATTGCGGCAAGCACAAATCCGGGATCAAAAATATTCATGGTTATAATAATCAATCACAGCTGATCTTCGGAAAACAAAGGATTCTTCAGTCCGGAAGCTTTTTTATTCTAAATTAAAATTCCAAAAATCTATCCCATAAGGGAACGCTGAACGATACTTTTAATTCGCAGTTTCACAAAGCTCTGTAGCTGACAAACACTGTATTTTCAGGGTTTATGACAAAGACAGACAAATAAAACCGCTACCGTTTGATCCCGAAATTTAACAGATTTTTGCACTTTACAAAAAATACCTCGGCAGCCGAAGCTCGCTTCAGCAGTTCTATGTTTTTCACTTTGTATTTCCAAAGGCTCTGTTCAGGAAAAGTGTTGATTTTGCTAATTGTGATGTATATCACGTTTTAGTACAATTA
>CADBNP010000201.1 GCA_902796095.1 uncultured Aeromonadales bacterium
AAGACAGCGGACATCATGGTGAGCCAGGATCATCTGCAGTACAAACTGCCTTGCCACTCTGACCCTGTCGGAATTTGTAATCACCACCATATCCGACCATATTCTTGTGTTGCAGGAAGGCACAAGATTGACCTGTCCCTCTATCTCCACCACGCACATGCGACAGGATCCGATTTCATTGACATGCTTCAGATAGCACAGAGTAGGAATGTAGATACCGTTTTCACGTGCCACCTCCAGAATGGTCTGATTCTCCTTTGCCTGAATTTCATGACCATCTATCATAATACGAATCATACTGCTCATTACAGGAGACCTCCCTTCATGGTGCCGCTTCCGAAAATATCGCATCTGAGGCACTTGTTGCATTCCTGCATTGCCTCCTCCCTGGACATGTTGTTTTCCACAGGACAGAAACTCTTTTTTCTTTCTCTTGCCGATTTTTCAGTAAGATTGACCCTGCCCATATGATGCCGCATATTGCCCTGACTGTTAGGAATTTTGATATCAACATGATAATGGTGATGATATCCCAGATAGGAATCAATATTGATGGCTGCAATCTTGCCGGCACCTATTGCCATGATGGCAGTTGCCGGACCGCTGACACAGTCACCGCCGGCAAAAATTCCTGGATGATCCTTAAGCGCCGTGGTGGCATCGGTGATGAAGGTACCCCGCGGAGACTTCTCATAGGATGTAAAACTTTCAGACTCAATAGCCTGTCCGATAGCCATGAAAATCACATCACACGGTATTTCGCATGTTTCCTTGTCGGCATCTCTTACCATTGGAATACCGGTGTTCGCATCATAATAGCTGGTAATCTGAGGTTTGGTAATCAGTCCGACGACATTGCCGTTTTCATCAATTCTGATCTCAGAAGGAGCAAACATGGTCATAAGCTCCACTCCCTCCTCGATAGCACCCTGGATTTCAGAAGGCAGGGCCGTCATGTCCACCTGCGGTTCCCTTACGGCAAGAGTCACGGATGCCGCACCGCAGCGCACTGCCGAGCGGGCACAGTCCATGGCCACATTGCCTCCTCCGATTACTACCACATTCTTTCCGGTAAAATCAGGAAGATTGCCGTGACCAATCTGATCCAGCATTTCCACTGCTGAAGCAACATTAGGATTGTCATAATTTTTAATAGGTATGACCCGTCCCTTCTGTGCACCTATGGAAATATAGACAGCATCAAACTCCTTTTCAAGCTGATCGGTGGTAATATCCCTGCCTATTCTTGCATTGAGACGCACCTCAATGCCGCCGACTGCCAGAATGCCGTTTATATCTTCATCAAGCCGATCCTTCGGCAGACGGTACCCGGGAATGCCGTAGCGCAGCATGCCGCCGAGTTTTTCCTTGGCCTCGAAAACCACAACGGAGTGACCCATCCGGGCAAGGAAGTAGGCACATGTAAGTCCGGACGGACCGCCGCCCACCACCGCTATTCTCTTGCCGGTATCCACATTGCGGGGAGGAACCGGGATCTGATCTGCATGAATCTGATCCACCGCAAACTTTTTAAGTCCTCTGATATTGATTTCGGCATCAATCAGACTCCGTCGGCACTGCATTTCACAGGGACGCTCACAGACAAAGGCACATGAGGTCGGAAACGGATTATCCTCACGGATCAGATTAATGGCGTCGGCATAGCGTTCGTCCTTTATGAGAGCTATATATCCGGGAATATTCACATTGGCGGGACAGTTGTACATGCACGGAACCTTTACCGACACATTGGACTGACACTTGTGATGATTGATATGGTAGAGATATTCGTCCTTGAAATTCTTGATATTGGCAAGCACCATATATGCCGCCTCGTAGCCTATGGCACAGTCGGCGGTATCCTTTATAGTCTGGGCCAGCCACAGCATATCCACATAAAGATCCATGTCTGCGGTACCGTCATGGATCTGCTGCAGCATGTTCTCCAGCTGCTCCAGTCCCTTTGCACACGGCACGCACTTGCCGCAGGTCTGACTTCTGGCGGTGCGGAGATAGGCTATGTGGGTAGAAATGCAGCAGACACCGGGAGGATTGGCCGTTACACGTCTCTTGAAGGTAGATAAAAAACTGTTTATCAGTTTTTTACGCTGAGTGTTTTTCAGTTCCTGTGTTTCATCCATTGAAGTCACCATTATAGAAAATCAGTCTTTCTCTCCGGCTGCAGGAGAAAGGAAATCAGATTGCTTCAAACTTGTTTCAGCATTCTCAGTCAGAGCTCATTAACAATACAAAAAAGATGCATCAAAACTGCAACAAAACTTTTTGAAATATAACACACATGTCTTTATTCACCTACAGTTTTTAATCATCAGAAAATCTTCCTGCAGTCAGGATAACATTTGGCAAACCACGAACCTGCCGCTCCGGCTTCGGATCATCCCAGTTTCCCGCCGGATCGGCTCTCACAGTACATTTTCAGATCATCCGGCGTGTTGATATTCAGATAGCATCCGGCATGATCCCCTGAAATTTCAACAGTTCTGAAATCAGCACCTGTAACAGCATTTTTCAGTCTGTAGTCGCCCTTTCTGATATTTTCCAAAAACAGCGATGACACTGAAGCGGAATACAGAGCGCAGAGAGGCTGCCACCGGCCGTCCGCCACAGGGATCAGGGCATCCTCTCCATGATACTGCTCAAGCAGTCTTCGGGCTTCATTTTCGGAAAAAAAGGGCATGTCACAGGCAATCACCATCAGGCACCTGCCGTGAAAATGATTTAAAACAGAAAGAATTCCGCCCATGGGACCGGTATCCGGATATTCATCCCGTATCAGCGTATAGCCCGGATAGCTGTAATTCTGAAATGAATTTACCGAAAGAAACCTTTCAGGGAAAAAGCTCATTCTTTCACAGAGAATCTGATAAAAGGGGGCATCGTCAAAACGCAGAGCAGCCTTGTCAGTGCCCATTCTGGATGATTTTCCGCCGACAAGCACGGCAACACCTGTACCCTGAAGAAAAGAGCCGTTCAGAATGTTCTGTTCCCCGGGATCATGCTCTGTGGTATTCACCGTGGACTCCGCCTGTTTTGCTGAGAAGTCTGATCCCACCGATTGTCATATCCTTCTGGATTGCCTTGCACATGTCATATACAGTCAGTGCGGCAACAGAAACTGCTGTAAGTGCCTCCATTTCCACGCCTGTATTTCCTCTGCATCTGACAGTCGCCTCGATTCTTACCGCAGGAATGTTTTCAATCAGCGTAACAGACAGATTTACTCCGGATAAAATCAGGGTATGACACATGGGGATCAGATCAGGAGTCCGCTTGGCACCCATGATTCCGGCAATCTGTGCAACAGTCAGAACATCACCCTTTTTTATGCCTCCGCTTTTAATCAGGGACATGGTTTCGGAACTTACATACACAAAACCCTCCGCCACAGCGGTACGGAGAGTATCACTCTTTGCGGACACGTCAACCATCCTTGCTCTGCCCTGATCGTCAAAATGGGTAAAATCATTTTCCTGATCCATAACGTTCCCCCCGACCGTCCATGTTAAGCTATTTGTTTCTTCGAACCTGTCCCTTCTGATCCGTCTCAGAATGTCTGATTCGTACCGTTTAAGTACGCGTTTTTTTCTGCAATTTCAGTCAAAGAAGGAGGGCACAGGGATAATTCTCGGGCACACTCCTGCACTGTTCACTGATCCGGAGCATACCGGATGAATAACAATCTGCTGTCAGAATTATCCACCGATCCTCTGCATGGTCAGTCTGATCTGCCCGTGCCGCTCCGTCTGCTCAGGATCCGGAGCCAGTGAATGCTCCTGCGGTTTATGCTCAACGCACAGCCTTATTTTCCTTTCGATATCCTCCACCGCAAGTCCCCTGAGGCTGTACTCAACCGGACTCAGCAGACATGGTCTCAGTTTTCCGTCGGAGGTGATCCGGATACGGTTGCAGCTTCTGCAGAATTTATCCGTAACAGGTGAAATAACACCGATACGGCCGCTGGCACCGCTGATTCTGAACATTTTTGCCACGCCTGATCCGGCATCATCCTCCGGACACGGCATCAGTTCCGGCAGAGCTCTGAAAACGGCACTCTTATCGGAAAAATATTTTCTGTAGCTGAAGTCATTCCGTGCCACAGGCATCAGTTCAATAAATCTTAAATCAACAGAATACCGGCATGCAAGCTCAGCCAGCTCTCTGATGGAATGCCCGTCATCATTCAGGCCGTGAAGAAGCACCGTATTAATTTTCACACTCCGGAATCCGGCGGAAACCGCGTCATCAAGACCGGTCAGAACCCTGTCGAGACAGTCTCTGCCTGTTATTTTTCTGAACACGCCGGGATTGACCGTATCAAGACTGATATTGATACAGCCGACTCCTGCACTTTTCAGATCGGTCACATATTCCGACAGCCGTAAACCGTTGGTTGTAAGTGCCAGTTCAGAAACTTCAGGTATTTCAGCTATACCTCTGCAGATTTCAGCAATGTCCCGTCTCTCAAGAGGTTCACCGCCGGTAAGACGGATTCTGGAGCATCCTGCCGCCGCGGCACCTCTCGCCAGACTGATAATTTCAGACGATTCCAGTTCCGCCGGAACACACTTCTGCGATGCGCCGCCTGTACAGTACATGCAGTCAAAGCTGCAGCGTCCGGTAACGGACAGGCGAAGATAACTGATCCTTCTTGAAAATGAATCCTGCAATCTTCAGTACCTGCCGTATGTACAGTTTGGGAAATGACACTGCCTGCACATCTGACAGAGTCCACCCTCAGCCAGATTGAAAAGCTCTCTGCGGGTAAACCTGACACCGGTGAAAATCTGAGGCAGAAGCACATCAAGAGTGGTGACGGGCCTTGATATAGCAGCTCCGGGAACTCCGACAACTGCGGTTTTATCAAGATATGCCATCAGGGTCATGTTTCCGGGCTGCGACGGCAGACCGTGACTTATAATTTCCGCTCCGAGGCTTCTTACGGCAGACGGTGTAACGTCATCCGGATCTACCGACATGCCTCCGGTTAAAATAAGCAGATCAGCTCCGCTGCCGATAAATTTTCCTGCAGTCTCCCTTATCATGTCGGCGCTGTCATCACAGACTGCCGTACCGATTATCTCTCCGGGAAACTTCTTCAGTTTGGCTCTTATCACCGGTTCAAACCTGTCGCAGATCCTGCCACTGTAGACTTCCGAACCTGTAATAATGACAGCTGTACGAAGAGGCAGATAGGGATGAATTTCAAAAAGACGACGATTCCGGCACAGTTCCTCGGCTTCTACAATATTTTTTTCAGCTGTTACCAGCGGTATGATTCTCATGGATGCCAGGCGATCCCCGGGCTTCACGGCATAATGGTCCGGAATTGTTGAAACGGTAAAGTCCGGAACATTGTTCAGAGCTGCAAGAAGTTCCCTGTCCACCATAAATAGACCTTCGACATCAGCCTTAAGCACCATTTTACCCTCAGAGGGACCTTCATAATGAGCGTCTTCCACGGGAAGTGCGGCTGCAATGCGAAGGGCGCACTCATCCTCATGAATTTCTCTTATACTTTCATCCCACACGTAGACATGTCGCTTGCCAATGTTCAGAAGGTGATCTACATCATCGCGGGTTATTACATGATTGCGTCTGAAAACCGGTCCCTTGAAGCCGTCCCGGATTTCTGTAATGTCATGACACAGTCTCATGCCAACAGCATTCTGCACACAAATCTTTTTCATTAAATATTTCTGTCTGCCCTTTAATTACCACCGGTTTTATGTTTCCAGGATATGGCTCCATCCCCAAAAACAAAATCCGCAAAATTCTAAATCAGAAAACCGTCCAGTACGTCGTTTTCCTTTACCGGACCATGATCCTCCGGCACGATGACAAAAAGATCCGCCGCTCTCAGACTGCTGATCACCACATTACCCTGTTCACACGAAGGATACATACACACCATTCCGTCATCAATTCTCATTGAGCCTCTCAGGATCCGTTCACCGCCGCCTTTCTTGCCGAAATTACTCTTCACGGTAACCCTGATAAGTTCGGGAACATAATCGGCGGCACCGGAATATTTTTTAAGCAGAGAGGAAGCGATGCAGTAGTAGTTTGTAAGAGCTGATGCCGGATTGCCAGAAAGAGCAATACACGGCTTATGGCGGTAAAAACCGTAGACGCAGGCCATTCCCGGCTTAATTTTCACACCGTGTACCATTATGTCTGCACCGATTCTCTCAAGAGCCTCCGGAACCAGATCATAATCCCCTGCCGAAACACCGCCAGTCAGAACCACGGCATCATGATCTCCCAACGCCCTGAGCAGAAGCCCTGCAATCTGTTCCGTGTCATCTCCGGCGCAGCCCATATATTCAGCCTCATATCCATCCCTGGCAAGCGCCGCCGCCAGCATATGGCGGTTGGAATTATAAATCTGACTTCCGGCAAGTGCCGTACCAACCTCGGCAATTTCATTGCCGGTGCAGATCACCGCCACCTTCAGTCTTTTATGGACGGAAGCCTCAGCCATACCCTGGGATGCCAGCATTCCCACAACTGCCAGATCCACATGCATTCCGCGGGTGGCGATAACGTCACCGGCCCTGACGTCCTCGCCTGCTCTTATGATGTTCTGATCCGGTAAAAGCTGTTCACAGACTGTAACATAATCTTCGGAAAACTTCGTATCCTCATACCTGATAACAGCATCGGCGCCCTCCGGAACCGGAGCACCGGTCAGGATCTTAACCGCCTCACCGGATCCGGGGATCAGATCCGGAGAATCCCCTGCCCTGATTTCACCAATTACTTTCAGAGTCACCGGACTGTCCCTGCCGGCTGACTTTGTAT
This sequence comes from uncultured Aeromonadales bacterium, assembly GCA_902796095.1. Lineage (GTDB taxonomy): Bacteria > Pseudomonadota > Gammaproteobacteria > Enterobacterales > Succinivibrionaceae > UBA2804. The sequence goes on from CADBNP010000201.1 coordinate 6,823, forward strand.
CAGAACTTCGAACGGCATATCCGTCAAGAGGAGAGCGATCATAGTGGGGTACATTCATTCCGGCCTTCACGTCCTCAGCCAGAATTCTGCCAAAGAGTCTGTCCAGCGGAAGCTTTTCAGATGCCACCGGAACAATATGCGAAAGCAGCAGATCTCGGCTTTCTCTGAAGTTCATTTTCTTAATCATGGAATTCATACATACTCGTCATACACATAACTGCCTGGATATGTCTTAACGGCAGCCGTCCTGTCATTTTTTAATTCTAAATACCTGCCCTCTCATTTTTCAAGAGCTGTTACAGCATCGTCAGGAATAAACAGATCAATAACCTCAGTCCCGTCGGGCTGCCAGACATCACGGGATACCTGCCAGTAAAGAGGAAGCGGTGAAGACACGGCCGGATTATGAAGCTCTACCGTATAGCTGAAAAGATTCTCCACCACGCAGTCTACTGCCAGAGTATAAACTCTGCCCGCCCCCGCTTTCTGTGAGGGAAGTTTTATATCATTCATTCTGATGCCGGCCGCCGCCACGGCGGACAGATCTCCGCAGCCCGGACATCCGGCGGATGCACAGGGTATGCTGAGACCCCACCCCGGAACAACGAGGATGCCATCCGAATCAAATGCCGCAGGAGCTATATTCTTGATCCCCGTCAGTCTGGCCGCCGTTACCGTAGCCGGTGCGGCAAAGACATTTTTTACCGTCCCTATATGCTCAATTCTGCCGCTGTTAAGCACCGCAACATGATCCGCCATGCGGTAGACCTCGTCCCGGTTGTGAGAAACAAGCAGGACATTTTTTCCAAAATCCCGGATTACTGCTCTGAGCTCTTTTTCCATCGTAAACCGAAGATGCTCGTCCAGCGCGGAAAAAGGCTCGTCAAGCATCATGATATCGGCATCATTTATCAGAATTCTTGCCAGTGCCGTTCTCTGCATCTGTCCGCCGGAAAGGTCTGTCGCCCTGCGGTTCACAACATCGGACAGTCTCATACGGGCAGCCATGTCTGCAGCCAGTGTTCTTTTGTCTTCACGGCAAAGCTTTCTTTCGCTTCTGATACTGCACATTATGTTTTCAAGAACAGTCATGTTCGGAAAAAGTGCATAATTCTGAAACAGATACCCGGTTCTTCTCTGCTGAGGAGACATGTTTATGTGACGTTCCGAATCAAAAAACACCCTTCCGTTAAGAACAATCCTTCCGCAGTCAGGTTTTTCAATACCTGAAATACATCTCAGGATCATGCTTTTGCCTGAGCCGGACGGTCCGAGCAGAGAAAGCACTCCGTCATCCGCCGTGAAGGAAACACTGAGTAGAAAACTGTCCAGCTGTTTTTCAATATCAACCGTGAGAGACATGGATCCTGTCCTGTAATTAGTATCTGACTTAAACGGCATGCCCGGCTATTTTCGCCGTTTCCCTTCCTGAAGGTTTATGATCAGTAGCACAACAAGCGAAATCAGCAGATTTATAAGAACCCATTTCATCGCCAGTTCATCATTTTCAGTCCGCCACAGATGGTAGACAGTGGTGGAAATGGTTGCCGTTTCCCCGGGGGTATATCCTGATATCATGCTTGTTGCTCCATATTCTCCGAGAGCCCGGGCAAATGCCAGCACAAGTCCCGCTATGATCCCCTGGCGGCACAAAGGAATGCGCAGCCTCCAGAAAATACGGGAATCACTTAGTCCCAGGGTTTTTGCGGCGTTGCCGATATTCTCATCGAAAGCCTCAAAGGCACCTCTGCAGGTGCGGTACATCAGAGGAAAACAGACAACAGTGGTGGCGAATATCGTTGACCACCAGGTCATGGTAAGCCTTAAATCAAAGTACTCAAGGAAGAAGCCTCCAACAACTCTGTGAGGTCCCAGAACACGGAGCAGAAGATAGCCTATGACAGTAGGCGGAAGCACCAGAGGAACAGTAAGAACAACGTCAATAAAACCCTTGACGAAACGGGGTAAACGGGAAACATAATATGCTGTTCCGATGCCGGTAAAGAATATTATTACTGTGGAAATGAGAGCAATACGTACAGAATTGTATAAAGGATAAAGATCCAGGCTCTGCTCTATCATTCAGTTTCCTTAATGCTGTTTCCGAACCGTGACAGGCTGAAAAAATACAGAATATGCAGGCGGGTTAATTCTGAATATTCTCCGAAGCACTCATTCAAAAGAATACCGAAAATGCCGGACATAATTATCTGATATTAAATTATTCTGACGTGCC
>CADBNP010000202.1 GCA_902796095.1 uncultured Aeromonadales bacterium
GCGGCAATTCTTCCAAACTTGTCAGAATGTGATATGCACCAGAAGATTTAGCAGCAAAGATTCAGAAGTCTGCCAGGATTCCAGACAGAGAGGTATGGATTAAGATCTGTCGTCCTGTCAGATACTGCGGCAATGGAACCGGAGTTGTCAATACTGGCATTTTTCTCTCATCAAACCTTGCCATTACTAATTGAACCCGAAAAATCCACCGGGAACCAAAGGTGATTCAAAAACGGAAAATCATATTCCGGAAACAAGGATCCCAATCCCATGATCCGCCATCCATTCCCGGTCTGTCCAGTCCTTTGTTTCACATCACTTCTCTTCCATTCAGCAGTTCCCGCCAGTCTTCTGCAAAACTTAATCAGCAGGTTTTTGCCGGCATATTTCTGCGTTGTATAATATCCGTATCATAATCAGAGGAACCCGGAAATGTCAGAATCGCAGGACAACATGCTGAACAGCAGTGAAAAGAAGGAGATCAGACCGGAGCCCAACGGATCCGCACTGCTCCCAATACTCGTTTTTCTTTTCATCTATCTTGGCGGAGGTATCTACTTCGAGTACATCAGCCCGGTGGAAGGAAAAATGGGTTTCTATATAACCTCCGTGGTTGTATCCTTCGGTATCGCACTGACTGTAGCCTTTCTTCAGAACAGGAAGTTGAGCTTTGACGAGAAAATCAATATCTGCTCCAGGGGAATAGGAGACAGCAACATCACCATCATGCTGCTGATTTTTCTTCTGGCAGGAGCCTTCAGCGGCATAGCCGGAGCTGCAGGTGGAGCTGTAAGTACTGCCAACATGCTGCTTAACATCATTCCTCCGAATTTTGCCGTTCTTGGTCTCTTTCTCATCGGATGCATCATATCCATCGCAATGGGTACAAGCGTAGGTACAATCACTGTTCTGGCACCGATTGCTCTGATGGTGGCGGAGAACGGCAGAATTTCCGTACCTCTGTGTGCCGGCAGTGTAATAGGCGGAGCCATGTTCGGCGACAATCTGTCCTTTATTTCTGACACCACCATAGCGGCAACCAAAACCATGGGTGTGGAAATGAAGGAAAAGTTTATTGCCAACATTAAAATGGTCATGCCTGCCGCAGCGCTGACCATCATGATCCTGGCGGCAGTATCCTTCAGTTCCGATGCAGCATCCACCGGAAACTATGAATTCAGCGTTCTTCTTGCCCTGCCCTACTTCATCGTTTTTCTGCTGGCTCTTACAGGAATGAACGTATTCATTGTTCTGCTGATAGGAATAGCACTGTTCCTGCTGTTCGGGCTCGGTCTTCACAGCATAACCTTCGCTTCCGCCTTTGAGTCCATGGGAAAGGGCACATCATCCATGTTCGAAACCATGACAGTGACGATCCTCGTGGCAACAATTTCAGCGCTGATAAAGGCTCACGGCGGGTTTGAAGCCATTCTCAGTTTTATCCGTGCCCACTTCAACAGCAAAAGAGGCGGTATGACTGGCATTGCTCTGCTGACTTCCTTCATGGATATCGCAACAGCCAACAACACTGTTGCCATCGTCACAGCGGCACCGATTGCAAGAGACATAAGCACAGAATTCGGGGTATCAAAAAAGATCACGGCCTCCCTGATGGACACCTGCTCCTGTGTCATGCAGGGCATCATTCCCTACGGAGCTCAGCTCCTGGTGGCGGCGGGGATCATGGGGATCAGCAGCATTTCCATTGTTCCGTGGCTGATCTACCAGTTCGTGCTGGCATTTTTTGTGGCTGTGACAATAATCAGAGCAAAAAACTGAAGAGTCCAAAAGGATATCCTGAAGATCCGGTGATCTGTAACCTGCGGATCTGATTTATGCTCCTAAGAGAAACATGAATCTTCCAATCCTGCTAATAGAGTTCAAGTATGGCCTGAGCGCTGAAGAAGCCATGCAGCAGATTAAGGAAAAGGAATATTTCAGCAGATACCGTAACGGCGATTATCCGAACGATGTGCTGCTTATAGGCATTAACTACGATCCTAAAACGAAGGATCATCAGTGTCAGATTGAAAAACTCGATTAAACAATCCAATCAGTGCTCCCAGTGATTTAAGTCTTCTCTATCTGCCCGGCTACCAGCTGTTTTCCGAGTTCTGTTTGCTTTTCCCTGTCAATTTGATACAGTGTTGTCCTGTGAACGCTGTCAGGAGTAACTTTCAAATTTCTTTTCTTTGCAAGTTTCTCTCTTTTCTCAACTCTTTCATGTGAAGCTGCACAATCCAGATAAATAACCCTTTTCCTGTTTGGTTCGGAAACAACTGTACCGCGACAGTCATCCCAGTAGTCTTCTTCAAAAATACCAGGCCGGCAGGGAATCAGTTCCCTTATACTGCATTCATTATCAGATACCAGATTTCCATCTGTATCTCTGTAGA
>CADBNP010000203.1 GCA_902796095.1 uncultured Aeromonadales bacterium
CCAGATACCAAACCTGTGACTGATTCTGAAAGCAAAACTGATACAACGTCCGGCACGGAAACTGACGGCAAAAATAATCAGAGCAAGCATTCTCAGGAAATAAAAACTGATACCAAACCTGTGACTGATTCTGAAAGCAAAACTGATACAACATCCGGTACGGAAACCGACAGCAAAAATAATCAAAGCAAAGATTCAGAAACACAGGAGGTAAAACCAGATACCAAACCTGTGACTGATTCTGAAAACAAAACTGATGCAACGTCCGGTACGGAAACTGACATCAAAAATAATCAGAGCAAAGATTCAGACACACAGGAGATAAAAACAGATACCAAACCTGTGACTGATTCAGATAACAAACCAGATGCATCAGGTTCAGATAATCAGAATATCAAGCCTGACACAGATAAAAAGGATAATACAGGAGAAGAAATCTGGGGTGACGACAGAGACAAGATCAATCTAAACAAGAATGATGAAGATAATCATGAACCCGAAGAACTAAATGAGGGGGATGAAGTCATCATCAGTACAATTATGGAAAACTATAAAAAAATCAAAAAAGGCTCCCCTAACAACGAAGAACTGTTTTATTCAAACCTGGTAAACGGCAGAGCAGAATTCAACACAGGAGAAGGCTACAGATGCTCCGAGAAGCAGTACCATGTAGATCTTATATCAGCCGTAACAGCACTCAAGCTGACAACTATAAGTCAGAAAAAAGAAGATCTGTTTACTGCAAAATATTTTAAAAACGAATCAGGGAAAACATGGATAGTTGTTTTCTACAAAGATGAAAAGCCGGAGTATGTGATCCTGCATTTCCGTCCTGTATCCGACAAAAAATATATAAAGCAGTATAAATTCAACCAGGATTTCAGCAACTACACACACAGTTTTGCCGGACATATAGGAACAAACGCCATGACAGAGGAAAATCTTTCGTCTCTGCTGGAAAAGACAACACCGGTAGATAAACTCGAAAATTACAGCATTCAGCTCAGTCACTGGATTATAGTTACAGAAGATATGTACATTCTCAAATCCCAGGAAAACGGATTCAACCGTAAAAAACGCAGATTTGTCGAACCCCTCAATCAGCTTACCGTATCAACAAGTGCGCGCAATACCATGGAAACACTTATTAAGAATTTTGATTTCAACACAAACGGTACTGTTGTTCTGATTGATCGAGCCAAAAACAACACTTATCTGATTAACGATGATCGCGACGGTCTGTTCCATTATCTTGACAATGACGGCAACGAAACCAAGCAGCATCTTAATTTATGCTACGAGGATATGTAGGAGAGAAGATAATGGAAGATTTAACCAAAAAAATTATCGAACTGACTCAGCCGGCCGACATAAGCATGCTGCAGGATGCCATACGTGAAAAAAATATCAGAAAACTCGTTATAAATTATCAGTATGACAGTTCCCCGAATGAGGCAGACTACTTTAACCGCATTAACGAAGACGGCAGTGTGTCAGACTGCGAAGATCCTGTTATAGTTCCGTTCAGCAGTCCGTTTTCAGGAATGAAGCTGTCTGCCATAGACTTTCCTGTTGAAATTGGTCCGAAATGCACAAGTTTAAGAGGTCTGTTTGCAGATCAGAAGAAACTGAAACGAATATATACCATTACAGGCACAGATCATGTAACCAATTTCAATTATCTGTTCAGTGACTGTTTTCATCTTACAAAGGTGCCGCGTATTAATCTGGCAAAGGCAAAAAGCTGCGTGGGCATGTTCAGCGGCTGTCACCGCATTGAAAATATAGAGGTTACCGGCGGTGACAATGTGGAAAACTGTTCAGGAATGTTTGAGTACTGCTACCAGCTGCAGAAAGGTCCTGAAATTCTCTTTCCAAACTGCAAGATTGCATCTAGTCTTTTCGACAGCTGTTTTAATCTTAAAAAGGTACCTGTTTACTTTTTACCTGAGGTTAGGGACTGTGCCTGCATGTTTCAGGACTGCATAAGACTGAGAAATGTACCCAACATACATATTCCTCAAAACATAAACTTTATCCAGATGTTTGCAAACTGCCGATCTCTTCTCAATGTTCCTACCTTTATCTACACCATCGGCAGAAACAATTCCACCGCCCTGCTCCTGTGCTGCTTTGACGGATGTGAATCCATAGAAAAACCAGATATAAGATTTCTTTTAAGAAACTGCCCTGATTCACTTCTTTCCTGGCGTGATGCTGTTCTCAATAACGAAGATATGAAAAAGGCCATATCAAATCTCAGGAAAAACAGAAAGCATGAGAATCATCACTGGCTCAGCAATATAATAATATTTACCGTTCTTCTTTTTACTACAGCATTTCTCTCAATGAAATACTGGCACAGCAGTACTCCGACTGATGATAAACCAGCGAAAGACAATGCAGAGAGTTCATCTGCGGATAACGGCGTGATTAGCAAAAGAGAAGCTAAAATCAATGCGGCCATAAAAGATGTAAGAGAAATTATAGAGAACTACACCACCCGCTGCCCTACCAGACACATCACATTTGAAAGCTACACAGACGACATCCTGCTTAAATCAGTAAACCAGATTGGTCTGTATCAATCAAAGTTATACAAACTGGGAAATGAAACCGGTGAACCGAAATATATTCTTATAATAGCCAATAAAAACGCATCATATGTATCAGAGCCTCTTCAGTTTGAACAGGGAAAACATAAACTTGCCCTTATGAAGCAGATCGATCTTCAAAATGCAGACACGTCAATGCTTAATAATCCAGTCTCAGCCGAAGAATTCAGCGGTCTGACCGACAAGATATCCTCAATTCAGCCTGTACTCAATGACACTGATATTTTCATTCTCGGATCTGATTACAACTATACTCTGGCACATTTCAAATACAAAAAGATTCCGGTGGATCTGAGCGACAAAATCTTCTACCAATATGCAATTCCGGTACTCCTGAAAGAGACTGATACAGGCAGATATCTTGTTCCAATGCCGAGAGAAGGACACTATTACTATCTTGATCAGTACAATCAGATCAGTGACGAAAGACTTGCCGGCTGCTTCGAAATCCCACAGTCAATATATGACGGGATGGATCACGGTCTGACATACAGGCAGGCGGCAGGTCTCAGTGTTGACTGAAATACCCGGTAAAATGGAATGAAAATGAAATCAGACGAACATTGCCGGATAGACCCCACGAAGATAAAGGCTTGAGGACTGCTGAATGGTGATTATATTTTTAGACAGTCTGAAAATGCAGGCAGTTTACAAAACTGTCTGAAAAGGATTCATTAAAAAGAAACTCGCCGATCTCGTCCTGAATTATTATGCTTTGATTTGCTATTTCTTGGTTTATTCCTCGGATGAAAAGACTTTTTCTCTATCTCCACAACTTTAACCTTTTTATAACCATATATTTTCTGCCCATACTGGGCATAGCTGTCAGCCAACTCTTCCTTTACCTTAAGTTCAGCTGTATAGGCGTCCGCTGCTGTTGTATTACGAAAAATATTTCTATACTCGTACTTTGGGAAAAAAAGACTTTGATCAGCAGGACCAACTTTTATTTCTGCAGAAAATCTGAACAAAGGCATCAGTAAAATCTCCGAACAAATTTAATTCCAGTACACTACAAATTATCCAGTCCGCACAAACTCTCGAGCATTAACATTTGCTTTTTTCACCGCAAATATATATAATTCAAATGGTTTGCTGCTATAGCTCAGTCGGTAGAGTAGCTGATTCGTAATCAGTTGGTCGCAAGTTCGATTCTCGCTAGCAGCACCATCAATATGTTTATCATCATTACATATTCTGATCAGTTTTTTTATATCTTCGGAAAATCAGTTCCAGTAAATATCCTTCATTTCTTCATATTAACATGGAGTTTTAGTCTGTTTTGAGTACTCACTCAATATTTTTATCTCTTTATCCAGTTTTTTGTACTGAAACTGACAGTTTTCCGCTAACATGAGATTTAACAGGTTCATAGTTCGCTTAAAGATCACACAAGAAATTCATCATGAATAACACTGCTGATACCTTTGGAGTCGTCGTATTTCTCATAATGGCGATTGTCGCGATTGGTGCCGTTATGTATGGTCTGAATTATAATAAACCAAGTGGAGAAATCTCACCGCTTTATGACAGCAACGGAACGCCGGTGCTTGATCAGAGAGGGAATCAGCTGTACGTAGATGAAAAAGGAAAGGTTATAAGCCATGAACGCGCAATGAAATACTACAGAGGACAGGAGGATCCGGAAGGATGCGGCTGCCTCAGCATCATTGCACTGAGTTTTCTCTTCTCGATTTTCAAATAGCGCAGGAAACTATACATCACTATGATCATTGTCATGGCTGCGCTCTGATATTTCTGAATGAAATGATGAAAGACGATCAGTCTGTTTTTCATCCCGAAGTCCAAGACAGTATAGCAGAAGTTCCTCATCAATGTCATTTTCCCGGGCCCGCATAACCGCATGCCGGTACAGCTGATCGCCGGTTGATCCGCAGTCCCTCATTCTAAATAGCTCCCGCTTAAGACTATTGTAAAAACTGTGCGGAAATCTGTATTCCCTTCTGTTCTCAAGTACAGTTACAACAGTGAAACTTTCCTTACGCAGACGAGAAATTTCATCTGTCTCATTCTGAACAGAGAAACCCCACGGAACAGTCACAGGATAGATGCAGCATTTTGAAACGTTATGCAGTACCAGATAACCAAGGATTTTCTGATACAGAATTCCAGGATCCGGCGTCTCACCCAGCTCACCCGGTACCAAAAGCATATTTTTGCAGTGAACAGGCTCCCAGACAGTAATCTTCTCTGAAGAAGCAATCTGATTCAGTGACGCCTGTATGCCTGCACCGTAAATTTTCCAGGGAATAGAAAACGGAAACCCGCCAATGCGCAAAAGCCGGTTGGCGGGCAGAATAAAGAAAAATTCAGGATCTGAAAAAAATGGAAGAAGATCCTTTCTGTAGAAAACGGTCAATTCTTCCCTTCTGCTATAGCCCTGGCACATGCTCTGGCCAGCTGGTCCGCACAGGATGTGCCCTTGTTGCGACAGAGATTGCCAGAACATTTATCCACAATATCCTGAAGAGAGGAACCGTCCAGCAGTTTTGAAATCATTTTCAGATTTCCGTTACAGCCGCCGGTAAATTCCATATTGCGGACGACACCGTCAACCAGATCAAAATCAACCTGCTTTGCACAGCATATTTCAAGGGGGTAACTGCAATGCATATATAAACTCCGTTAAAAAAATTACGAACCGCAGTTCTTCAGTTTTTCCGCCATTTCTATTTCTTTCGGATCAGTAACCGGTGATGCACCTGCCACAATTGATGCTCGATTGTTTCTCACATACTCCTCTGTGGCACATTCAACCGCTTTCTTCATCATCTCGGTAAAATCACTGATTTTTCCACAACTGAGACACCTTATCTTATCTCCATGCTTAAGCTGCTGATTCGGTTTAACATCAAATTTTTCAGATCCACATCGGATACATCTAAGCGTTACCTGCATCAGGATCCTCCAGAACAACACTCATTATGTTGGTAAATCCGGCTGTTGCCTTACCTTCAAAATAGTAAACATTTTTTACCCCGCACTGAGGCGCATTGGAAATTACTACGGGAGTGATGGTGGATTTGGCGTTGGTTTCCAGATACGGGAGATCAAGATCAATAAGATGATCACCGGCCTTGACAGTCTGCCCGTTCTCCACAAGACGGGTAAAACCTTCACCTGCAAGCTCTACCGTATCTATACCGAAATGGATCAGTAGTTCCAGTCCGCACTTGTGTTTAATGACCATACAGTGGTTGGAATCAAAAAACTTAACATCACCGTCAAAAGGAGCAATTATGCAGTTGCTTGAAGGTTTGATAGCAACGCCGTCACCGACCAGTCTTTCAGAGAAAACAACATCTGGAACATCCTCAAGAGGAATAACATCGCCTGTGAGAGGAGCCAGGATCTTGAGACCGTCATTCTCAGCATCCTTCGATCCGAACAGACCCTTGATCTTATCAATTATTCCCCACATATCCACTCCTTACTTGCACGCACAATAAACATGAGCACGAAACAGTACAGATGAGATATAACTCCCTGCTTCACGTATCACTTCATCAGATATTTTCTGAGAGTTTCCCAGTCAGGATCAAAATTATCCGACAGAACCTTCATTTCCGAACGGCTGGCAAGAGCCTCAGGCAGAGGTATATCTGTGCCGAGGATCAGATCCACATTCTCCTTAAACTTGGCCGGAGCCGCAGTGCAGAGGAATATACCGGTTTCATCAGCAGCAAGATTATCCTGAAGAAGAGACCAGGCTATGGTTCCGTGAGGTTCTCCCACATAACCGAGAGCATGAAGTCTGCGCATTGCATCTCTGGTTTCATCATCATTCATGGCACCGTATGCCAGCTCTGAAAGTGACCATCCCATAACTCTGAAAAGTTCCTCCACTCTCGGCCAGTTGTTTGGACGACTTACATCCATGGCGTTTGAAAGAGTAGGAACTGTCTCCTTCGGCTCCCATCTGCCGGTCGACAGATAGCGTGGTACAGTATCATTTGCGTTGGTGGAAATTACAAAACGCTTAATCGGCAAACCGCATGCACGGGCAAGAAGTCCTGCAGTAATGTCGCCGAAATTGCCGGAAGGAACGGACACCACCACATTGCTGCGTCTGTCCTCAGGCAGCTGGGCATATGCCTCAAAATAGTAGCATATCTGGGCAAGAAGTCTGCTGATATTGATAGAATTTGCCGAATTCAGGCCGATAGCCTTTTTCAGTTCCTCATCATCAAAAGCCTTCTTAACCAGAGCCTGACAGTCGTCAAAGGTTCCGTTGATGGCGACGGTTCTGATATTGCCGCCAAGAGTACAGAAAAGTTTCTCCTGCAGATTGCTGATCTTTCCCTTTGGATAAAGAATTACTACGTCAATACCCTCAATACCGTAGAAGGCATGAGCAACAGCGGCACCGGTATCACCTGATGTGGCGGTAAGAATGGTTATATGCTGACCTCCGGATACAGCCTGCAGAGCCTGGGCCATGAAGCGTCCACCGAAATCCTTGAATGCCAGGGTCGGACCGTGAAACAGTTCAAGGGCATAGGTATTCTCGGAGACCTTTACCAGCGGAGCCGGGAATGTGAAGGCTCTCTTCAGAATATCAGAAAGATCCGGAAGTTCATCTCCGAGAAAATTCCGCAGAACCTTTTCACTGCGGGTTACCAGATCCATTTTCAGAAGTTCATCAATGTTATCAAGTTTTCTGATTTCACTTGGGAAGAACAATCCCTGATCACGACCTAGTCCCTGACGAACCGCCTGGGCAAAATCAACCACCTCGGAATGATCTTTAATATTGTATAGTTTCATGTTTAAGCCTTAAATGAACTTCACGGTAGTACCCTGTCTGTCAATCTTGCAGATATGGCAGAAACCGTTGCTGTTTTGAATAAAATTATCCTTGAGCCACTTTTCAATAGCGGTGGCTTCCTTTAATTCCTTTGCAACCACGAAGATGCTTGGACCTGATCCTGATATACCCATGGCGGCAGCTCCCAGACCGCCAACTGCTTCTCTGGCACTGTCAAATCCCGGGATCAGACTGCGTCTGTAGGGCTCGGCCAGCACATCACGGAGAACAGTACAGGCTAGTTCCTCGTCACCGGAAAATGACGCATGAATAAACACGCCAAGCTGACGTCCGAAATCAATGCAGGTATGACGATCATAAGAATCAGGAAGAATTTTTCTTGCCTCGGCGGTGGATACGCAGATCCCGGGATAGCATGACACCCAGTACCAGCTGTCAAAAGAAGGAACCTCGCGGCTTATGATACCGCGCTCATCAACCATCAGCTGAATACCGCCCAGATAGCAGGGTGCCACATTGTCAAAATGAACAGAGCCTGAAATCTTGCCTTCCTCCCTGCCCATAAGCATCATGATTTCATTCTGAGAAAAAGGGCGATCATGAAACTCATTAAGTGCGGCAAGTGCTGCCACAATGGAGCATGCAGAGGATCCGAGACCTGAACCGATAGGAAGACACTTTTCCAGTGTCATCTTAAGTTTTTTAGGCTTTCCTCCCTTCCTTGAAAGTTCTTCGCAGAAATCAACATAGGCATCATAGACAATATTTTTTCTGTAGTCAGATGGAAGTTTGCCGGCAAATGAGCCGGTACACTCCAGAACAAACTGTTCGTCATGATCCTCAACCGTTACAAAATCACCAAGAGGCGATCCGTCCACAGGACTCAGTGCCGCACCGAGAAGATCAAATCCTACGCTTACATTGCCGATAGACGCCGGTGCATATGCTTTTACAGCCATTTTAAATCTCTTGTTTCCAGTTCAAAGTTCTTAAAATATCAGCGAATACTCCGGCTGCGGTAACCTCGGTACCTGCTCCGTAGCCTCTGAGAACCAGAGGGATCGGCTGATAGTAGTTGGTAATAAAGGCAAGAGCATTCTCACCGTCCTTAACCTTGTAAAGAGGATTATTTTCATCCACTGCTTCAATAGCAACCCTGCACTTTCCTTCATTGATTGTGGCAACATAGCGCAGAACCTTTCCGTTCTCCTGAGCTTCCCGGATCCTGTCCTCAAACCATGCGTCAGCCTTAGGCAGATTGGTAAGGAAGGTTTCTGTATTTCCGCTGTCGTCAAAATCAGGCGGCAGAGCCTTTTCCACAGATACATCATCCAGTTCAAGCTTCATTCCTGCTTCTCTTGCAAGAATAAGAACCTTGCGGGCAACGTCCATGCCGTTAAGATCGTCACGGGGATCCGGCTCGGTAAATCCCTTGGCACGTGCACTGAGGGTTGCCTCTGAGAATTTCATTCCTTCATCAAGTTTTCCGAAAATATAGGACAGAGATCCTGACAGGATTCCGCTGAAGGCTACCAGTTTGTCACCGGCCTTGATCAGATTCTGAAGGTTTTCAATTACAGGAAGACCTGCACCCACGTTGGTCTCATAAAGGAACTTCCGTCTCGTCTTCAGGGCTGCTCTTCGCAGATCACGGTAGTACGCCATGGTACTTGTATTTGCCTTCTTGTTAGGAGTGATGACATGGAAACCGGCACTGAGAAAATCAACGTACATGGAGGCGATTCTCGGATCCGAGGTGCAGTCAACAATTGCCGGATTTATCAGGAACGAATCTCTGATCTTCTGCTGAACCATGGCAAAATCAAAACCGGTCTGCTGCTGCTCCAGCTTCTGCTCCCAGTTCTCAAGCTCAATTCCTTCACAGTCAAGATACATTTTTCTGGAATTCGCCAGACCGACAACTCTGAGACCTATGCCCTGCTGGCGGAGAACCTGCTGCTGACGCTTAATCTGGTTTATAAGAGCGCCGCCGACTCCGCCTACACCCACAACAATGAGATCAATAAACTGGGTTGAATTGAAAAAGCTCTGATGACACGACTTCACTGCATTCCTTGCCTTGCTCGCAATAACAACAGCCGAGATGGATCTCTCGGAGGAACCCTGGGCGATTGCTGCAACATTGATATTTGTCTGGGCTATGGCCTTGAAGAACTTGGCTGCAATACCGCGTGTCTTTTTCATTCCGTCACCCACCACGGAAATGACAGCCATGTCATTTCTGATTTCAATACTGTCAAGGAGCCCCTCTCTGAGTTCAAGTTCAAACTCTGTTTCAAGAGCTTTAAGGCATTTTTCACGATCGGCACTGTGGATACAGAAGCTTATCGAGTACTCGGAGGATGACTGTGTTATAAGAACAATAGATACGCCTGCGCGGGAAACGCAGGAGAAAATTCTTCCGGCAAGACCGACCATGCCCTTCATTCCGGGACCGCAGATATTGATAAGGGAAATTCCGGACAGATCTGAAATACCCTTAACCGCCATGTTCTCGTCACCAGTTTCGGCAATAAGAGTTCCCGGATGCTCAGGATTAAGGCTGTTTTTAATTCTGCACGGAATTCTGAAACGGGCTATAGGAGCAATTGTACGTGGATGCAGAACCTTTGCTCCGAAATATGAAAGTTCCATGGCTTCCTTGTAACTGACCCTGCTGATAAGAATTGCATCACTTACAATACGCGGATCACAGCTGTAAACACCATCCACGTCGGTCCAGATTTCACAGCTTTTTGCTCTGACGCAGGCTGCAAGACATGCTGCGGAATAATCAGAGCCGTTTCTGCCCAGCAGAACTATGTCACCCTTGCTGTTTGTACCGCAGAATCCCTGCATCAGGCAGATGCTGTTGCGGGAAAGATTGAGAGCGGCAATACGCTTTGCAGACTCTTCTATATTTACTGCAGATTCAAGATAATCCCCCTCTGCAAGAAGACACTTTGTTGCATCAATCTGCTCGATCCTCTGCCCCCGGGCCTCAAGCAGTTTTGACATGATAAAAATGGACAGTGCCTCGCCACGACTTAAAATCAGAGCCTGGATATTATCAGGGCACTGCTTCAGAAGTCTGATACCGTCCGTCAGATGGCGTATAAGAGAAAACTGATCCGCCATGAAACCGTTGACGGAGGCTTCGTCAAGACCAGGAACCCTTTCCTTTAATCCTGAAACAATGGAATTGAAAATTGAACTAATGCTGTCGGATACAGTTCGGGTATCATCACCGGAAACAGAATAATTAACAAGATCTATCAGTAAATTTGTAATCTTGGCCGGTGCGGATAAAACAAGAGCAACCTGTTCATCCAGAGAGGATCTGATTACTATGTCAGCCACTCCGTAAAATCTCCCGGCATCAGCCAGAGATGTCCCGCCGAACTTTAAAACGCGCATACTACTCCTTGAACCTGTGTAAAAAATCCATCAGACCCGCCGGATCTGAAAGCAGGTATATTTTAACAGAAAACAGGTAAACTCAGAATAGTCTGTAATTTGCAGGGATTCCAACCGGATAGTTTCCGGCAGGGTTCGGATTATTCCCTGCCACATACAGAAAATCTGCAGGATCTGTCATCAGGTCCGAAGGCATGTTAGAACAGACTGCGGACGTATTCATTCAGTTAACAACCGGCAATATTCGGGCAACTGCCGATACGCAACAGTTAAATGTTACGTCAGACAGAAACAAGCAGAAGGATCCCGAGAGCCAGATTGACAAGACTCGCACCAAGGGATGTAAGCTTCATCATAGGCTCAAGTACAGAACCGGAATGATTTTCATCAGCAATGAAAACAACTGATCTGTACAGAGGAATAAAAAAAGGAATAACCGCAAGACCGGCCCATGAGCAGCACCAGACAGCACTGGCAACAGTCATCAGGACACAGACTGCAAAAAGACATATATGGTAGCGTCGACCGTTCCTGAGTCCGATTCTGACTACCACAGATTTTTTCCCTCCGGCAGTATCGCATTCATAATCCCTGAGATTGTTGACGTTAAGAACCATAATTGAACTACAGCCCGCAGCCACGCCGGCGAGAACTCCTGGAACGGACCAGACATGAGAAAGCATGTACTCAGCTCCGATTACAGCCACCAGTCCGAAAAAAATGAACACAAACAGATCACCAAGACCGACATAGCTGTATGACGGACCAACTGTATAGGTAACAGCAGCAACTGCCGCAAGTGCACCAAGAATCACGAAAGATGAAAATCCAACGGGATCCTGGTACCAGCAGAGAATAATTGAAGTCAGTCCCACACCAAGTGCAAGGAGCAGAAGAACAGCAATGCCCACTTTCAGATCTCTCATGGTCATTTTTCCCTGCTGAACCATGCTGATCCTTCCCGGTCTCTCAACCTTGTCCACACCGGAAATCTGATCACCGAAATCATTGGCATAATTGCTTAAAATCTGAAGAAGTACGGCCGTAAGCAGAACCGTGAAAGCACTCAGAAGGTGATAGAGATCTGCGGTAACACCGTCAACAGTGAAAGCAACGATCAGACCGAGAATAACAGCAGATGAAGAAAGAGGCAGAGTTCTCAGACGACAGGCCACAACCCACTTGTTCAAAACTAATATCTCCTTCATCAAAATGTATGGCAAAATAAAAAGGATATGAAGCGAAGTTCATATCACCAACAGTCTTGTTTTCAGGAAGATCCGAAATGACAATATTCAGCCAAAAACAAAATCCCAGCCGGTCAGTTGTGCTTATACTGATCACTATGTCTTCACTGCTTGCTGCCGGCTGCGGTGAACGGGAAACACAGCCAGGCAATCAGGTAACTCAAAGCGTAAAGCGGGATCTCAACAGAGGCCGCTTTACGGAGGCTGTTCTTCTGACAGAAAGTCTTAAAAGAGACATCGCCCTGTGCCTGGAAAACGCCCAGTTCAACATCGACAGCAATGACTGCAACTCGGGATCACGAGGTCCGGGCTACTCCATCCCGCAGAAATACAGCACCACGTATTTTGACTCCGTTGAAGTAAAGCTCGGATCCATCATCGTTACTGCCGGGCACAAGGATACTCTGAACGGAGAAACATACATTCTTGATCCTGAATTTGTAAACAATCAGATCATATGGAAACTGGCCGATGACTCCACCTGCATCAAAGCCGGATACTGCTGACAGTCATCATCACATATTCCGGATATGCATTACGCAAAAAGCGTAATGCATAAACAGTCTAATAATAACTGAGCCCCCGCATAAGAGAAAACTCAGTCTGAATATAGGTATCAGTCATACCGGTAATATAATCAATCATAAGTCTTACCCTGAAGTAAAACTCCTTCTCATCCGGATCCTCAAATGCAAGATCATCACTGTTTACCGATTCGATGTAGGTTTCAAGAACCCGGTGGGATATGCGGTGAAACAGCCTGCTTAAAACAGGATCGGACAGTTCACCACCCTTCAGAAGTTCATTGAAATCATCTCTGGAAACAGACAGCAACTTCGAATAAGTTTTCAGAAGTCCGATAAGAGCTGAATTTCCGGTTATTTCCAGCGATTCAATTTCCTTCTTTTTGAAAACCTTCTCCCTTGCATAGGTCATCATTGCCGATATCAGATAATTTTCAGATCCCTGATAGTTAAATTCAAATTCATCAGTATAGGCCGACTGCACAGAGGATGAAAAAAAATCCGCAAACTCGCAGATTGCGGCAGGAAGACTGTTCATTCTGAAATAATCAATAAAACCGGTGCCGTTCTCTCTGCTCTCGCTCAGTGTCTGTATTAAAAGGTTCTCGGCACCTGCATTGCCATTGCAGTACCGCAGCAGATCCTTTTCCATTTCATCAGGGGTAATGACTCCTCGATCAAGAGAATCTTCTATATCCGCCAGGGCATAACATATATTGTCTGCATACTCCAGAATATGAACAAGTTCAAAATGCTCACCCACATCAAGTTCAAGAGCATCACGGATAAACTGAAAAAGGATGCTTTCAGAATAAAAGCATCCGGCAGGCAGATCTGTTGATTCATCAATAAGATACGGAACCTTGATACAGGCTCCGAGAACCTGAGCCGACAGGTTGAGCTTCTGGATTGAGTGAAGGATCCTCAGATTCTGGGCATTACCGTCGAAATTGCTCAAATCGGGATAAAGAAGATTCTCCCACTGGGACGAAGGCTTATGATCCGCTCCCAGAGATGATTTAAAAATGTCATTAAGACGGGATGAAAAGAAATTTGAAATAACCTTTTCCCCGAAGTGTCCAAACGGCGGATTGCCCACATCATGAACCAGAGCGGCAGTTTCACATATGGAGGAGATCTCGTACAGATTATCGAAATAGAAGGAATTACGTTTGGCAACTTCGGCAACCACCGTCCTTGCCCTGCACTGAACCTCGAGAGAATGGGTAAGTCTGGATCGTGATGAAGCCCTGATGTCCAGGGGATAAACCTGAGTTTTCTGCTGCAGTCTCCTTACGGGTGCGGTTGTAACAGCTGACTCCCTGTCATATTCATATCCGTCATCGGATTCAATAGGATAAAAGCGCACCACCTCAAGTTTGGAACCATCAAGCATAACACCCTCCGAAACAATCAGATCTGTCCGGAGATAATAATATCAAAAATTCAAACTGCAGGCACAAACAAATAAAAAGCATCTGCTGATGACTCAAGTATTCTCTTCAAACACGACACAACTGCTCTGCTGTTGAATTGCCTTTACCTAACACTTTCTCAATACATCGGTCTGTCCGGAGCTCTCGGTGGTATGTGTTCAAAAAGATCCGGGTTTTCGCTCTTGAGTTTGTCCAGCATTTTTCTTGTAACAACCGTAATCCCGCCCTCAGATACGTAAAAATACTCCTCATCCCTGGCACGATCAAATCCGATCTCAAAATTAGGAGGAATGACGCATCGCTTTTCAATAATTGCATTTTTGATCCTGCAGCCGCGGTGGATTACAGCATTTGGAAAAATGACAACACCCTCCAGATAGTTCTTTGAATGTATTCTCACGGAATAAAACAGAACAGAATTGTAAATTTCAGATCCGGAAATTATACACCCGGCCGATACAACAGAGTTCACATTAACACCGTGCTTCCCCTCGTAATCCTGTACAAATTTGGCAGGAGGAAGCTGCTGCTGATTTGTCCAGATCGGCCACATGCGATCATAAATATCAAGTTCAGGTATGACAGCCGCCAGATCCAGATTGGCTGCCCAGAATGAATCTATGCTGCCCACGTCTCTCCAGTAGCTTTCCTTCGTCTTCTCAGGATTGCGAACACAGCTCAGCTCAAAATTATGCGCATGAGCATCACCGTGACGGACGATCTTTGGTATCACATCATTGCCGAAATCCCTGCTTGATTCATCATCCTCCTGATCCTGTTCCAGCTGTTCATAAAGGAAATCAGCGTTAAACAGATAAATTCCCATTGATATCAGGGTGGTATCAGGTTTACCCGGCATTGCAGGCGGATCATCAGGCTTTTCCCTGAAGGATTTTATTCTGTTATTCTCATCAATTTCCATGCAGCCGTATACAGAAGCCTGCTCCCTTGGAACCTCAACACAAGCTATGGAAAGAGGACAGCCGCTCTTGATATGATCCATCAGCATCATGGCGTAATCCATTTTATATATATGATCTCCGGACAGGATAAGGATGTATTTGCTGCCGTATTCCCTGATAATATCCACATTCTGATAAACTGCATCGGCTGTTCCCTGGTACCAGTGAACATCATCAATTCTCTGCTGGGCCGGCATGAGATCCACAAACTCATTCATCTGGTTCTGCAGAAACGACCAGCCCTCCTGAATGTGTCTGAGCAGCGAATGAGACTTATACTGAGTGACAACTCCAATTCTTCTGACACCGGAATTTATGCAGTTTGAAAGCGCAAAATCTATAATGCGGAATTTTCCTCCGAAATATACAGCCGGTTTTGCTCTTCGATCCGTCAGCTGACGGAGTCTGGATCCTCTGCCTCCGGCCAGGATCAGAGCCATGGTCTGCCTGATGGCATATCTCGCTTCCTTCATCTTGATAATCTTTTCCTGATCCATAAACACCCCGCAACATCAGGCAAAATCGTTTGAACCAAACTAAACCAAACCCGTTTCCAAACCGGGTTCCTAAACTCAAAAAGCATATCAGATAAAATAAACAGCCGAACTTCTGAATACATAAAAATCAGAAACGAACCAGAAGCATTGATTTATCATCACAGGAATCATTCATATCTGCTTCGTTGAAAATCATCTGAAAAAGTCTCCGCGGATACATTTTGTTGGATTCATAGAGAGCTGAAAACCTGTCAGGCTCTACATAATCGTGTATTCCGTCAGAAGTCAGTATAATCTGATCAGCTCTGTCACCATCAGTCCACAGCTCTGCAACCTTCAGATATGCGATGCCGTTGACCGATGCACCGCCCATAAATCCCAGAAGTTCAGAATTTCCAAAATCTCTTGCCGATGCGTAGTTGCCGGTATCAAGCATAATCTGCCTTGCCGTCTGATCGTGAGAAAGCTGATGGATAACTCCGTTCCTTACCTCCAAAAGCCGGGTATTGCCGACATGTGCACTGAGAGCCCGGTGCTGCTCAACAATGAAAACAGTAAGCGTGGAGGCCATGTTCTCCTTACCCTCAAGAAACGACGAGAAATCTATAAGTTCCGAATCAATGTTGATCATAATGGACACCAGATCATCCAGAGTAAGATCCGAATGATACATTTCTGAAAGGCGCCTCAGAACAAAATACGAAGCCTCTTTGGCTCCGGCATTACCGCCGACACCGTCAGCCACAGCGAAAACACAGGGAAACTGCACGTCCTGAATATTGTAAAATCCCGGTTCAAAAATACGATCTCCCACCAGCACCGCATCCTCACATGCAGCCTTGTTCCTGCCGGTATCAATGCGTACCCAAACATCAGCCATGACATACCTCCAAGTACATCCTATTATGCCGGTATCGAAGTTGAATTAGACGGCACGGGTTCTCAATTATCAGCAAAAAAGAGTTCCGGTATAAAAGGATCGCCAATTGCACTGCCCTGAACTCCGTATCTGCTCAGATAACAGGTTATACTGTCTATCACTGGAAATTTTTTTTCACAGTAATCCGGAGCTATCAGAAAAGGAGATCGCGCTGTTGCAGAGATACGGTGAAAAACTATGCGGGCGGGAGTTCTTGCAATAAGCTCACATGCTCTTCCGGTATACTCATCGAGGGAAAGAAGCCGGATTTCACCTGCCCGGTACTGCTTTGCCATAATAGAACCCCTGACTATATGCAGAGGGTGAAGTTTGATCCCGTCTGTACCGGCTTCCAGCACGGCATTAAGACTGAAAATATTGTCTTCCAGACTTTCCCCCGGAAGTCCGATTATCAGGTGGGTACAGATTTTTAGATTTCTGCGTCTGATCCTTTCTGCAGTGCGTGCATATGATGAAAAATCGTGCCCCCGGTTAATATTTTTCAATGTCTGATCCAGTGCAGTCTGAAGACCCAGCTCCACAATAACATCTTTCCCGAGATCCCTGTAGGCGGAAAGGAGATCAAGACATTCATCCGGACAGCAGTCCGGTCTTGTTCCTACACAAAGACCCACAACACCGTCATACATCAGAGCCTGATCATAAAGTTCCTTCAGATACCTGACTTCGGCATAGGTGCTGGTATAGGACTGAAAATATGCATAGTAATAATCAAATCCGCTCTCGGTCTGAGAACGTATCTGATCCTGAACGGAAGCCGAAGAAACCTCGGAAAAGGATCCGACAGAGCAGAAAGTACATCCGCCGATCCCTATGGTGCCGTCACGATTGGGACAGGAAAATTTTCCTGACAGCGAGAGCTTGCCCACATTGCCATGGTACAGATATTTCCAGTCCGTACCAATGGTATGAACAAAATCTGTAAGCCGCATCAGATATCAAAATCTTCCTGATCGAATTTCTTTTCCTCATAATATCTGCGGAAAAATGACTCCATATGCCTGTTAGGGCAGACAAGAGCAACAGCTCCCGTCTTCTTTATGGATTCCGGAGCCATTGTAAGGTAACCGAGATAGAAAAGAAGAGACAGAAGATCACTTTCATTGTAGGAACTGACAAGAGACAGCTTAAGGAAAGGAGTCACGTTAGTAAGCTTGAGAAGACTTCTCTTAAAAATTTTTTCCAGCAGATCCTTAAGATCTATACCCTGCGACAAATCAAGAATTGTGTTAAGTCTCTTCTGATACTTTTCGTTATCTTCTGCATTCTTTTTGTCATGAAGATAAGCACTGCAGTCACGTGGATTGTACAGGAGATCACTGCCGTAAGGAGAGAAAACATAACCGCTGGCACGTTCGTCAAGATCCCTCATGATTTCCTCGGCAGATCTCCTGCCTCTGCCTTTGCCGATATAATCGGTGATGAGATACTTTATGTCATCGCCGGTAAAACCGGTAAGATTGGCGAATGTTCTGAAGGATGCAAGGTTTCTTACACTTGTCTGTCCGCTTTCACCGAACAGAGTACCAAGCTCAATAGGGAAGACACCGGTTACGAAGGTTCTGCCAATCGTAACATTGAGAACAGACTTGATACTGTCATAGAAGTCGTTCACCACATCCCTGAAAACCAGATCCATCCTGTTTTCAAAAAGCACATCGTAGGCAAAATTATCATAATCCTCTATGAGAAGATATAATTTTTCTGCCGGAAACTGCTGAGAAAAATTCAGACAAAGACTGGTAAATGCAAAGACAGGATCATTGGTCAGTTCATCATCGACGGCAAAATCAAGATCCTTGTTGCGTCTGACAAAATCTTCAATACCGTCAGACACACACTTTCTGAAGGTATCATCAAACTTTTCCTCAGCAACTCCGACCAGACCGGTAAACACGAACTTGATGGCTCTGAACTTGTTCTTAAGAGGTGTCGGATGCATTCTGATATACGTTCCGGCGTATTCCTCATTAAAGGAGGCCTCACTTGACTTATCGTAATAACTGAACAGCATGTCAATGAGGTGAGATTTACCAAAACCGTGAGGTCTCAGCATCATCACATGAGCGTTTCCGCATTTTTCCAGTGTCTCGACAAAACAGCTCTTATCAACGCTCAGAGGTTTATCAACCTTAGACTCTGCCATACCATACCGCCTTAATCAAAATCAGATTCAATAAATTATTTTTCCGGAACAAACAACATTTTTACATATCCGGTGGAAGTACAACATCAGAAAACTGAGTCATTCGACTGCAGCTGTTCCTCACTCTTATCAAACGGACAATCTCCGGATGATAATATCACACCGGTGATATGCTCTCATAAATCTAATCCCCAAAAATGTAATAAACAACACATTTAAGCAGTACTTTTGAATTTAATCTCACAAATAATCAGAAATTAAAAATGTGAGGAAATCAGAACACTTAACCCGCCAACTTAATATCAGGTTTTCAGAAATACCGTCCATAAGATCTGTGCTGTTCCTGCATTCAGGCAGCAGAAGAACGATTCTCTGTCTCATGCCTGCTTCTGCGAGTGGCCGGATATAAACTTCAGATGTGCAACCTGGACAGACAGGAACAGAGAGCGGTCATGATTCAGCTGCCAGGAGTCTCAGATCAGAGAAAACGAGTTTTTCAGTTGCTGATCACAGTACTCGGCAATCCTCTTACAAGAGTGTGACGGAGTTTTTAGAGGCAGCACAGTGGTTTATGGTATAA
>CADBNP010000204.1 GCA_902796095.1 uncultured Aeromonadales bacterium
TAAAATTTCACCTCTCCAGAATTATTCTGACAGCATCCGTACAGTCAGAGGATCAGGAAAATCCCGTTGCAAAAAAATTAAAAGTTAAACAGGAATAAAGGGATCACTTTTCAGATTCTGTTTTTATTCATGTCGGGAAGTGGTTGCGACAGATTAGTTTAGAGACAGGTTTTCGCGAAAAGTGTGAAAATTCGGCAGATATCCGAATGCAGAATCCTGCCGCAGATGGCAGAGCCGGAACAGACCGGCTCCTAAAATCAGATTTAAAACTTAACCTCAGCGGGATTTTCTTCTGCGGCCGGTATGTTCAAAATCTCCGCTTCTTGAGCTGAGTTTTCTCTTTCCCGGTGTTTTCTTTTCCGCAGAAAAAGGTTTGCCGCGTGCTCTTCCGCCTTTACCAGGATTGTCCTTCGTGAACTCTCTGAGCTCCAGACATCTTCCGCAGACTCTTGTTTTCTGCAGAACAGCTCTTACATGATCCGGAACTACGGGAAGATCCACAGTAGAAAATGTTCCGTATATATCAATCTGACCGATATAGCAGCTGTCAATATCACCCTCGTTTGCTATGGCACCCACAATCTGTCCCGGCTTGACACCGTCACAATGTCCAACGCTGAGTCTGTAACGGCACATTTCGATGTCAGGAAAATCCTTAAGCGGAACAGCCTTGTCGCTTATTTCCTTCGGTTCGTTCCGGCGTTCTGATCTGTCATCCCTGAGTTCCTTCTGAACCGGCTCCTCCTCATCTTCATCCCTTACAAGCGGCTCGTCATTATTTGCCATTCTTGCCAGAACAGTGCAAAGTTCTACGGGATCAACAGTCTCATCACTGAGCAGTTCCCCCACCAGTTCTCTGAAGTCATCAAGATCATCCCTCGCCTCCTCAAGACGATCCATGATCCTGCGCTTGAAGGCATTGACTCGATGTCTGTTTATATCCTCGTTGGAAGGCATCAGCATAGGTTCAATTTTCTGTCTCGTGGTCTGCTCTATGATTCTCAGCATCTTGCGATCACGGGGAGAAACAAAAAGAATGGCATCACCTGTTCTCCCGGCTCTTCCCGTTCTGCCTATGCGGTGAACATATGACTCTACATCATACGGAATATCATAATTAACCACATGAGTAATACGATCAACATCGAGTCCGCGGGCGGCCACATCAGTGGCTACAAGAATATCAAGTCTGCCGTTCTTAAGTTTGTCCACAATCTTTTCACGGATCTTCTGAGGGATATCTCCGTGAAGAGCCTCAGCCGAGAATCCGCGTGCCGAAAGCTTAAGAGACACAGCCTCCGCATCTGTCTTTGTTTTTACAAAAACAAGAACAGCCTCATAAGGTTCAACCTCCAGCAGACGGACCATGGCATCAATCTTATGAAGGCCTGAGACATACCAGAATCTCTGTCTGACTGTGGAGGCGGTAGTTGTCTTCGAAGCGATGCGTATTTCCTTCGGATCATGAAGATAACTGGTGGCGACCTTGCGTATGGCATCAGGCATGGTGGCTGAAAACAGGGCTATCTGCCTTTTCTCCGGACACTGAGTGATTATCCACTCAATATCTTCAATAAAACCCATATTCAGCATCTCGTCGGCCTCATCCAGCACCAGGGTCTTAAGTTTTGACAGGTTAAGCTTTTCCCTGCGGATAAGATCCATTACTCTGCCCGGTGTTCCGACGACAATCTGTACGCCGCGGTTAAGAGCTCTGATCTGTGAATCATAGGAGGCACCGCCGTATATCGGAAGAATGTGAAAATCCTCCAGATATTTGGCAAAACTCTGGCAGGCTTCCGCAATCTGTATTGCCAGTTCCCTGGTCGGTGTCAGGATCAGTGCCTGAACAGCTCTCAGGTTAACATCAAGCTTTGAAAGAAGCGGAAGAGCAAAGGCTGCAGTCTTGCCGGTACCGGTCTGAGCCTGGCCAATGAGATCAGATCCGGTCAAAAGGACAGGGATGGCCTGCTCCTGGATTTTTGAAGGAGACTCAAACCCGAGATCACATACGGCCTTATAAACTCTCTGATCTAAATTAAGTCTGTCAAATGAGGAAGGAGCGTCAATATTAGAATTTTCTTCGGACATAGAACACCAGTTAACACAAAGAAAGGCTCACCCAAATCCTGCGTCAATTGGAAGGCCTTTGAAATTAAAGATTTATTGAAATAACAGACTGAATATACAGAGAAATGTGATACAAATCAAGTTTTACGGCTATCATACATAAAAAAACGGGAAAGGAAATGATCAGATCTGTATCAGGTAAGAACCCCTACTGATCCACGGGAGATCCGTAACACGACATAACCGGGAGCGAAGCAGGATTTTTTTGATCTTTCAGAAAAGAGAAATACAGACAGCAGCACTAAAGCAGTCTGTATGCAATTCCCGGGTTGCACCGGATCATTTCAAAACGATCACAGAGACCTGTCATGGCTTCTGAAGCACCAAGAAACAGATATCCCCGGGGATTAAGACAGTCAGCCATCTGATTAATAATCTTTGATTTCACCTGCGGTGAAAAATAAATCAGAACATTGCGACAGAAAATAATATCGAACTTACCCATTCCGGCATAACTTTCAAGAAGATTAAGGTGCCTGAAGGTAACCAGACGCTTAATCTGATCATTGATCATCATGCTCTGATCATCAACCTTGGTAAAAAACTGACGTTTTCTCTCCGGAGACAGACCTCTGTTCAGAGCAATATAGTCATATACTCCCGATTTGCAGTGAGAAAGCATTGTAGGAGAAATGTCCGTACCGACTATCTGCACACCCATTGGAGTCTTGAGTCGCGGGATCATGGTTTCAAAGCACGTCATGGCTATGGAATACGGCTCCTGCCCCGAAGAGGAGGCGGCCGACCATATTTTTATTGTTCCACGAGGCTTCTCATTTGAAAGTTCCGGCAGAAGTTTTGTCTTGAGCATATTGTACGGGTAATTGTCACGAAACCATAGGGTCTCGTTTGTTGTCATGGCATCAATAACCCGCATCCTCAGCTGACGATGCAGTGTATTCTGAGTCTTTTCCAGGAGCTCGGCAAGAGACGACAGATGAAATTCAGATATCAGAGGAGTCAGCCTGCTTATTACCAGGTACTGCTTGCTGGGACCCAGCACTATTCCACTGTGATCCTCCAGAAAAAGGCAGAACTTTTCGTACTGCTCCCGCGTTATATTATCAGCCATTTAGTAAATCTGTTAAAAAAACACAACCGGGCTACAAATTCATTGCCGCTTGCCCCTGCTTGGTCTTCAGTACATCCCTTACAGCCTTTGCAAGTTCGTCCGGGTTGAATTTGGCTATAAAGTTGTTGGCTCCAACCTTTTTAACCATATTCTGATTGAAGATGCCTGACAGCGAGGTATGAAGAATAACCTCGATATCCTTGAGCGCCGGATCATTTCTTATGGAGGCGGTCAGAGTGTACCCGTCCATTTCAGGCATTTCGATATCTGAAATAACCATAAGGAGCTGCTCCTCAATCGGACCCTTCTCACTCATTTCCTTAAGCAGATCCAGAGCCTCACGTCCGTTCTTGGCAAGCAGACAGTGAATGCCTATCGCCTCCATGGACTTCTGCACCTGACGGCGTGCTACTGAAGAATCGTCAGCAACAAGCACAGGAAGCTCAGCTATGTTGATTTCCTTTGTCGTCCTGGCAGTCTCCTGCACCACAGAATCCGATACTTCGGTGTTAATCGGTGAAATCTCATCCAGTATTCTTTCCACATCCAGGATCTGAACAAGCTCCCCGTCAATTTCAGTAACCGCAGTCATGTAGTTCTGCTTACCCACACCCTTGGGAGGAGGCATGATGGAGGACCAGTTCATATTCAGGATCCTGTCGACAGCCGCAACAAGAAAGCCCTGCACAGAGCGGTTATACTCCGCAATAATCACAAAAGCCTTGGAAAGATCCTCAATTTTAGGAGCACCGGTAGCCATGCCGAGATCAATTATGGAAACTGTCTGGCCCCTTATATGAGCAACACCGCATACGTATTTATGAAGTCTCGGCATTACTGTAAGGTGAGGACAGCGAAGAACCTCCCTGACCTTGAACACATTGATGCCGTAACGCTGCTTTCTTCCGTTGAGATGAAACAGAAGAAGTTCCATACGGTTCTGTCCCACCAGTTCTGTCAGCTGATTAACGGAATCTAATACACCTGCCATATCATACGCTCCATTCCGACATGCAATGTTTCTGATAAACTCCGGGATACCATCTGAATCCCGATGGATCTTTTCCTCTGTCTTAAATTCCGAAACCCGGTGCAGACAGAAACAAATAAACACAACTACCCAGATTACATCAGAAAAAAACATAAAATTCTGTTAGGTAGTTAACCATTATCAGATAATCGGTACCTTTCTTCTTTTTTTGTGAGAGTACGCAACTTTTCATATTTTCTTTTTCGGGAAGAAACACAGAAAGGTCTGTGTATATCAAAATCTGTAAAATATGGTACGATCCTGGCATACTCACCTTTGCGCCGTCAGATAAA
>CADBNP010000205.1 GCA_902796095.1 uncultured Aeromonadales bacterium
CTGGAATCAATGGAGATTGTCCGAACTGCAAAGAAGGAATCCCTGGCGAGGATCAAATCTAAAATCAGAACTGATCGCAATATTTCAAAGCAGATCAACAAACATGTTGATAATATGAAGGATTCTGATTTCAGACCGGTTAGAATAGTCTTCAATACATCCAAAAATATAGATTCCACTTCTGCCTCCATCGGAGGAGGGGCTTTCATCAAGGTTAACTTCTCTTCAGAGGAGCAGTTGTCCAGTAGGAAATCCTACGAGATTGAATTCTGATTTTGTCTGTTTCTTGTCGGCACGGCATCATGGATGTCCATGATGCCTTTCCTTATGGAGTTTTAAATGAGCAGTGTTTCAACAATTAATGAGCTTTTGTTAAAGTGCGGGATAAAAATCAATCCGCTTGATTCTGATACTTTGGTTTCTGAAAATGATTTGAACGGACTTCATATAGTAGTTTCCTGGAATCCCGAGGAAATGACTCTTGCGGCAAAAAGCAATATTCTTGCCATTGATGATTTCTATGATTCCATATTCCAGAAATTCCAGAAAAATATTCTTCAGCTTAATTCTCTTGATTATCTTCCGGAGGACTTCCGCATTG
Organism: uncultured Aeromonadales bacterium; assembly: GCA_902796095.1. GTDB lineage: Bacteria > Pseudomonadota > Gammaproteobacteria > Enterobacterales > Succinivibrionaceae > UBA2804. The sequence continues at coordinate 602 of CADBNP010000205.1, forward strand.
GAGTCAGTCTGATTGATACAGCTGTTCAGATTAAGGGCTTGGCTAAAATTGATCCGAATGCGGATGGAGAGGATGCAAGGATAGCGCGTTTGATAAAGGCTGTTATTTATTACGGTCTGGAAAGCAGAAAAAGACTGATAGAGGAATATTACCAGCTTGATCAGGAATGAATTATGGATCGGTCCTCTCATTTTTCCTGTTACATCCTGAATGGATGTAACTTTTTTTTCAGCATTCGTTTTCCAAGTAGCGCATATTGCTGTTTCCGGGGTGAATATCGAGCAGATTCCCCAGTGATAGTTGCTTTACTTAAGTTTTAACTCAATAAGACTTGTCATGGCTTCGGGATACCGTTGATGCTGAGGAACAAAATTTGTGATTTTTCTGCATTTATTGTAAAGAACATATGACCTGGATAGGAGTTACCCGGGATTTTGACAGGAGATAATTGTATTTCGGACATTGACGTCAGATTGTCGCTGAACAGGCGTTCGTCCCCGGATTATGATGTTAAACTGGTATCCATAATTTATGATTGTTATTTGAGCATTTTCAGCATTTGCAAAGTTTCTGTGTGTCAGAGTACATGAGGCGCTGTGGGTAAAAGATGGTTTTAGTTTGCAGAAGGATATAAGTTATGACAGGGTTGGTAAATAATAACAACAATATACTTAATCAGCCGATCGATTTAGTCAACGCCAATAATGGAGTCAATCCTGCTCCAAATCAGGCTCAGAACGACAGCATGAGACTTCGTGAAACATTTGACAATTTTGAGGTTTTTAATCTTGACGACGAGATTTTCCATAACACTGATACAAATTTTACTCCTTCAGCTTCAATGGCCAAGAAACTGGCAAATATTGAGACTCTGATTGGCAGAGCAGTCGACAGCGGCAGGACAGATGTAACTCTTGATCAGCTTTTTTCATATGCCAGCTCCTTTTCAGAAACTAAAACCGGCGGTTCGGAAAAGATAATTTTCAATAACGGGGATGAGGCGCGGGAGATAGATGCCTGCGTGGCCCGCAATACAAATCTTCTTCTGGGAGTCTACTGTTTCAAGGGCAATGCCACCGAAGCGCAGAAGACTCTGAGAAGTGAACTGGAGGCGCTGATTCAGAAGATTATGTCAGGCAAATATCAGCCGCAGGAAACAGAGCAGATGCAGCAGAAGCTGAATAATCTTACTGATCGTCTCACTGCCGATATTGCTGCAAGAGACGTAAACCAGATGTCGCAGCAGGAAAAGCAGAAGGCAACAGCTTTTGCAGCCGAGGTCAAGGCCAAATTCAGCCGTATCCTGGACAACCAGGCCTCCATAAAGGAGCAGCTCAGGTTTTTGAGATCTCTTACGGAAACCGGCAGACTGGCCAATAAAATTCAGCTTACATCCGCCAAGGATCTTATCGGGATGGGGCATATCATCACAGCTGACTGCGAGGAGGTTTCAAAGGCTTTCAGCATACCTGAGGATGATTTTGAGTCAGTTCTCGGACAGATTGAGACGGGAGAAAAGGATCTTGCCAATGCTGTAAGCGAGAGACCCAATCTTAATGCCGGCCTGCAGGCTTTTTCCAGAGAGACCAAGGAAGAAATTACCGGTGAAATCCGTGAACTTATGGAAAAAAATAAATCCGCTGTGAAAAAGTTTGAAGAAACCTGCGATAAAATCCAGCATCTCAGAGAAACAGGAGGTTCGGCAAATAAGATCTCCATCGAAAATGACAAGAAAGAGCTGCTCATTGCTGATTCAATGGAGAGCATCCGCCAGATTATGCATCTGTCAAACAGGTGTGC